>JALWZC010000066.1 GCA_027002875.1 Desulfurococcales archaeon | reverse complement strand
AACCCTAAGCTATCCTCTATCATCTCTGCCCTGCTCAAAATGTTCTTATCGAATGTTAAGAAGGATTCACATCCCAACACGTAAGCCGCTACTACATGGAGTAGATCGAGTGTTCTAAGCTTCAATCTATTAGCATAAATAACAGCATTAGAGAAAACTTCTTCTAAACTTAAATCCTTTAGAACAGTACCAGTTTTTTCAAACGTATATTCTACTAGTGCTTCGAGCTCCAGATCACTTATCTCCATAGTCCTACTAAACACGGAGTAAAGTTCTACCCGTGATATAATGGAAGTTACAAGGCTTCTGTTTTCACTTATTACTTGAACGGCTTTCTCGTGGAGTGGGTCTTTAATGTTTATGTAGGATATTAAAACGTTTGTATCCACATAGATCATCTGCCCCTTCCCTCTTCGACGTCGTTAACCGTTGGTAACTTCTCGTATGGGAGGCCTTTATCTAGGAACTCCTTAACTAGATCCCTAACCCTCCTCTTCCGCTCGATAAGGGCTTTTATCTTCGGTAGTCCTGCCTCGATCAACATGTTGTAAGCTTGGTTCTTATTCTTAGCTATACCTAGCTTGATCATCTCATCCACGACAACCGCTACTTCCTTCTTAACTTTAATCGTTGCAGTATACGACGGCATATTTTTCACCAGTTAAATATTTCGCATTACATCCCTAATAAGCAGTATACCATGGAATACCATGGTATATGTTAGTATACCGGGATCCGATGTTCCGGAAGTTAAACACATAGCCGTAAAGGACGTTTTTCACGAACTCTGTTTCTGCGTTAGAATTACGAAGGTAATAATCATTAACATCAAGATAACTTGGGATAACGTCAAGGTTTGGTTGAAAGCTAAGTAGGCTATTAATGAAGCACCGACTGGTTCTGCTAGCGCAATACTGGTAACCTTGCTTGTTTTAACAAATCTTAGTAAATAATTC
Organism: Desulfurococcales archaeon; assembly: GCA_027002875.1. Lineage (GTDB taxonomy): Archaea > Thermoproteota > Thermoprotei_A > Sulfolobales > Desulfurococcaceae > WAON01. The sequence goes on along the minus strand of JALWZC010000066.1, from coordinate 628 downwards.
ATTAATGTATGGCCTCCGAGCATGGGGATTAATGCTAATACGATGAAAGCTATGTAGGACTTCATAGGGTAGTTATACAAATCAATGCCCAGTATAAGATTATATACGAAAGTCGTTATCCAAGCGGTTAAATATACGGGGAAAACATAAGAGGATAAACTATATCCGATATATCGTCGTAAATGCCTACCTATGCTGAAGTATAATGCAGCGAATAAACTGCCTATCAACGCTAATAATAAGCCTAAGGGGTCTAGTTTCCCCGAGACACTTGGTGAGAAGTAGAGCATTATACTAATAGTAGCGCCAGCAATACCGATAGCTTCATACAGGCTTATTCTCTCCCGGAGGACGTATTTATCTATTAGAACACTCCATACGGGATAGGCTACAACGATCGCTGTGCTGACGCCGATGGGAACTAGGTAGAGGCTCTCCATCCACGATATAAAATGTGCTCCAAGAAAAACACCGCCGAGGAGCTGGAGCTTGTGAAGTCTTCTATCCCTTAACCATAGGGGTAATAGGATGATTGATGATATGAGTAGCCTCCAAAACGCGCATACGCTACCGGGTGCGCCCGAGTAGTAGACTAACGGGCCTGCTACTGATATTGATAACCATATAA
>JALWZC010000065.1:22964-60368 GCA_027002875.1 Desulfurococcales archaeon | reverse complement strand
ATGGGTATAGAGAAAACCTATAAACTAGTAAGGGAATTAGCGTTAGCGGCCTCCCTCATCAATGAGGCGGGGAAGGGTGATATTAGACTAGTACTTTTCCTCCCGAATAACGTTCTTAAAACTGCTGAAGAGAAGCTCTTTATTAATATAGTTGATGAGACAATTATTATTTAGTGCGGCCTAGCATTATAGTTGTTTAAGTCCACGTATTTAATGATATGTATTATCTAGTGTTAGCCCGGTGGAAGTATTTGTCAAGCGATGAAGAAAGAGAAGTATACGAGATAATTGCAAGTATGCCTATAGATACTAAGAGAATAGACGTATTAAAAGACATAACTTTCGAAGCACAATTATTAATGCGCAGCAAGTTTGTCCGGAAAATAACTATTTCATACGAAGACTTCAAGAAAATATATGAGTTAGGCAAGGATAAGGAAATACTCTTAACAACTAATCTCGAGGGGAAGAGGTTCCTCATATACATAGATCACGGAAGAATAGTTTCTACAGCAGTATCAGATCCCAAGACTAGTAAGAGGGTAGTGGGTTTAAGGCCTCTCGCCACACTCATCCTAGCTTCAAGGATTAAACCCCTCTCCTTCAAGCTGTTCGAAGTACAGAAAGAGTTCCGAGAAGATGTTACGCGGGAAACACCTAGAAGAATCTATGCAGAACTGAGGACTAAGCGGGAGGAAAAAACGGAGAAGAAGCTCGGGGAGAAAGCGCGGAGCGAAGAGGGTAAGCCGGTTATACTTGAATTCTCCAAGAAGCTTAAAGAATTCCTCGATAGGATTACTAGTGAATTACAGGAAGTAGCACCCTTCTATGGCTGTAAAACAATTGATGTTAAAATAGAGCTTAGTAGGGGTGTTTTAGCGCTTAAGGTATTCGTGACTAAGAAGGGATTGTTTAGTAGATGTAAAGTCGACAAACTGGAAGATGTTCTTGCAGGCGATGTAGACCTTATACTATCAATGCTTGACCTCGATATCCCTTATAGGATTGAGGTTAAGGAGGTTAAGAAATAGTTTATATTATGAGGCTACAACACCGGTATGATGATACATATTTAAACCATAATCTTCAATAATATTATTATCTGAAGAATTTTAAACTTGGGGATTATATGCCGGAGGTACTTCGCTTTATTATATCTCCTAAAACCAAAAAGGTACCTCCAAGCTACCATGTCGATACTGTTATAGAGGTTAAAGATAAAAAAGCATCATTATTCATGATCAAATCCTATAATAAACCCGGCGTATTAGCTGGGGTTTCATCAATAATAGCTGAAGCCGGCAAGAATATTGAAAAGATCGGGGTTCCGGAGAAACCGTCTGAAGATACAACCTATTTCTACATACTAGTATCGAATTGTGATAAAGAATGCTCCGATAGTATAAAGGAGAAAATAACGAGTTTAGATGATGTTCTCGAAGTAGAATATTATTTGCCTAACTACGGCTACGTAATACCAGAGTATAGGGAGATAAAATTCGTTGATGTTCCAGCCTTATTGTTTACTGAAGAAATGATCGCGAAGTATGCTTACTATATCATGACTAGGGGTGGAAGGTCGGTGCCAATTGCTGAAACAGGGTACTTGAGCCATACAGCAATGCTTGGAAGGGCTATTGGCGAGACGTTATTCGACTATATCTCTCGGTATGTGTCGGAGGAAGGAAGTATCGAGGAGCAGTATAGAGCGCTGATCGAGTTATTTAAATCCTTCTTGGTAGCGACTGGTTTCGGTAGAGTCGATGTTCAAGAAGTGAGCATGGGCAGGAAGTATATAGTAATCTTCAGAAAGGGTGCAATTGAGTGCCGGGGATTGAGGAAATATCACTTCAATATGAAGACTGGATACATAACGGAGGCTTTAATCGAAGCTTTCTTCAGGAGGATGACTGGTAGGAGGGTAGTAGTTTCGGAAAAGAAATGTATTAATAAAATGCATAGTTTCTGTGAATTCGAGGTGGAGATTGCTGAAACATTATTTGGGCCATGAAGGGCTTAAACTACTTTCCAAGCTCCCGCGTCCGCTCGAATAATTCTTTTGTAGCCTCACCCATCTCCTTAGTACCGGTTACAAGCTCTTCCGTCTCCCCAATTTCCTCCCGTGTAGTAGTTATTGCTGGTATCGCAGCTTCCCGCCCGGCTTCTTCTAGTTCTTCGACAGCTCTCTTATAAACGGTAGCGGGATCGTAGTAGTAGTCGAATATTATCCTCGATACATCCCATACGTTGAATATATTCTTCAGAATCATCCAATTCAACACAGTGGCTTTACGATAAATCTCGTCTATGATATCCTCGAGATCGAGCCCACGTTTATCAGCTATATCTCTTAAATGAATACTATCCTCGAAGCGAACCTTGAACTGATCAGTCTTGGGATCCCAGTGTGCGATCTCGATATACTTACCATAATCAGCAACCTCCTGCACAGTAGTAACGCGGCGCTCGACACGAATAACACCCTTCTCAATACGCGTAATTACACGCTTCAAGTGAATAAAGATATTCATCAACTTAATATACGGCGGACTAATATTCATCGGCGGACTAGTCAACCTCTTAATAGCATAATCAAGCGTTTCAGCGTGCAGGGTGGATAATCCGCCGTGGCCGGTGTTGTGGAGTAGGATTGGAATGTTTCCGCCGTAGAATGATTCTGTTTCTGGTACTGAGATGTCGTAGACGTATCCGTGATAAGTTTTTTTCCTGATATTCTTAACCTTATGTATGGTTAGATTACTTTCGATAAGCTCTTTTATCTTCTTCATATAGCTTCTACTTGTATCTGTGAATGTCCCGTTCTTCTTGATCCATTCTAAGACTTCCCTCGCTGTTCTCCGGGATATGAATTCTCTTTCTCTAATACGGGTTAATTCGTAAGGGATGGATCTAGGCTTAGATAGTTTGATTAGCCTAATCAATGGTTTAACGGGAATTCTTTCAGAAGCATTGATTTTTCTAAGATTTTCATCAAGGTATACGAGAACATTATAGTAAGTTCCGCCTCTATCCTTACCCGCATGCTTTACTACAAGTTCCGAGTATAATCCCTTATATCTAGCCAGCCATAACAGCTGATATGCAAGGTCCTTGTTAGCAGTACTATATGAAGCATAGCTTCCCCGATGAGTTCTTCGCTGATCAGCTTTTAACCCTTCAAAAAACGACCTAACGACATTTACTGGTGATCTCCAGAGAATCTCCGGGATCTTCTTTTCACCCGGCTTCCTCCCCAGTAGTTTCTCGAAGACGGTGGCTAGTAGGGTATGGTTGAACTCGTATATAACATGGGTTCCGCGATCATTTATAGTAGGCTTTATATTAAACTTCCTCTCTATTATATCGAGTACTCTACTTGCAATCTCTTCCTCTCCTTTACTGAATGCGAAACATATACGCTTCTCCTTATACTCTTTCACACATCCATAAGCAGTATAGGCTCCAAACACGTAGGCTAGATCCTCGTCTAGGACGAGCATGGGGGGTAATGAGTATTTACTCCGCAGCAGTTTTATCCTTAAATCACTGTCATCTACCATAGCCTTACTCTTCAATACAGTGTACTTTTGTAGCGGTATTGGGTTCTTACCATTAGTATACTTCTTGATTTCCTCAGGGATATTGTCAACGTAGACATCGTCATAATCCATAACTAGCTTCACTACATTGATCTCCTGATAGTCTTCATCTCTTTCTACACCATTAAACGATACTAGGTAGTCTCCACTTCCCAGCAGCGAGACGGGTTTTTCAACGATATCAAGGGTATCAGGGTCTAATACGAAGACGCTATGGCTTCCAGTTGCTTCGAGTCTACCCCCACCCTCGTATTCTATCTCATATATCTCATCAGTGCTGTGCCTCAATACGTACTTTACAGGTTTCCATACAGCATTGTAGCCGTTATGGCTTAACACATAGTATCCTTCAACAGGTTTAGCGATCCTCTCCTCTCCAACATTGTAAAACTTATCGATAAACTCTCCGATCTTTACAAGGGATATATGGCCAGCATCATCCTTTAAGAGGACCGGTGTGTCATGGGAGACGCTGGCCATAGCTTGGAATAATACGAATGCTTCTTCTCCACGAATCTCTCCGACGATTATGTAGTCGGGACGGTATCTTAAGCTGAGTTTTACGAGGTCGAATAGTCTAATATTAGTTCCAGCAGCCTGTGATCCAACGAGGTAGCTTTCACGACTCGTTAATTGTACCCAGTTAGGATGTGGTAGATTTATCTCCGGCGTATCCTCGATCGTTACGATCTTCATTCCGGGCCTTATAAACATTGATACAACGTTTAACAGAGTCGTGTTATGGTTCAGCCTCCAACCGATCTGCCCGATCACAAAGTTATGGGTATCCTCAACCTCTAAATCGTAGAGGAAATCATTCGATGGATCAACATACTCGATGCTCTTAACCTCCTCAAGCAGGATATCGGTATCAGCTAACTTAGCAAGCATGGATAGACCAATACCATCCTTTTCTCTATATAGCTGAGAAGCCTCACTATCCTTATCTTCCCTACCACTAAACCTACTGATCATGTCCTTTATCTTACTGACGAATTCCCTCATTTCACTAGTCGTGAAGTATTCCATCATGTATTCTAAAAGTTTAAGCATATAGGGTTCCTTAACAGCAACCTTATACACTTCTCCCTCTACACTTACCCTATGCTTAATCCTAAGCCTCTTTAATAAGTAACTGACAAGGTTTAACAAGTGCTTCGACTCAAAACTATATATAATCTGTGCCTTGATCTCGCCATTATGGTTGTCGATAATTATACTACTACTAGTCTCTGTTAAGCCGGCCATGAAACCTATTATGTAGGATTTATCCTTGGCGAAGATTATTCTGTTAATGATGACTGGGATTGAATCCTTGTTTTCCACAAGTTCCCGTAGTTCATTGAATAACTTATAATTGGTGAATTCTACCCTATAATACCTGCCCTCCAGCTTTACCCGTGGATCTGTACTATAGAGTTTCCGTACTAGGAATCTATACTTTTCAACTAGAGGTTTGCTACGATGCTTTAAACCAATAACGCCATCCTCCATTAAGTATCCAGCGCCAATCCATATTCCCAGAAAGACTGCTTCATCTAGTGATAGTTCTCCACCCATATACTCTAGGTCTAGCCAGGAATTAACTATCCAATCCCCTTCGCGTAGCTCTCCAGCTCTTACCGGTATTAGCTCCATCGTTTCCGGATCGATCTTTATAAAGTTGTGATCTATCGTTGTAGTGATTATGGAGGAATCTGTTACAACCCTAACTAAGGGCCTATTATCGCGGTGCCTAATAACTTTCCTAACCCGGCGCCAACCGATCCTATAGTCTCTCCCGACGCTCAGGATCCGTATATCGCCGTCAACATCTTTAACATAGTGCTCTCCGACACGGTACTCCCGGCTATTAACAAGACTGTATAGATCCTTTGCACGCGTTATAGCAGGTCTACCATTAACTAATATAGGGATCAGTGTGTCTCCCGGAAAACTCTTACCAGTACCGGTACCTCCAGCAATCATCGCGGTCTTACCATGCTCGATGAGCGTCCATATATAAGCGGCTACTAGGCTATTGATCTCGCCCGACTTTATGATCTCGGTTACACTGAAGGGCCTCTCGCGGAACTTACGAATGGTAAAACTAGGCCCCTTAACAGATACTTCCCGGCCGAAGGTTGCAGCTAGCCTATGTTTCTCTGGAAGCATTGCGTCGAGTATTGGGAAAGCTATACTAATATGCTTACCAGCCATATGCGCCATTTTCATAATAAACTCGTTAAGATAGTCTTCCTCTACGAAAGTTATATTCGTCGGTATACTCTCGTACTTCTTGTGCCAAACATATATGGGTATACCAATACCATTACAAGAAATATCCTCAATATTGGGGTCCTTAAGTAATGGATCAATAGGTCCGTAACCTAGAAGGTTCCGTTCAATATAGTAGAGTAGCTTAATCCTCCTACTACCAATTAAGCCCAGCTTGTTCTTATACTTCTCAGCTATACGCTCGGCTTCCCTGAACACGTAGCCTTTAAGATCCTTTATATCCTCAGGCCTCGTAGGAGGCTTGATCTCATCTATAAGGATCTGTGTAAGCTTCTTCAAAACCTCGTTGTCCGCGGGAGTTAAACCATACTCCTCAACGAAATAGCGGGGCCCAGTATCCGTTTCAGCAATAACGATTTTAACGAAAGGCTTATAGATATAGTAGCTTTCAATAATCCTCCAGCTGGGATCACGCTCAGCAATCTGAACAGGCCCAGCTGGTGCAACAATAGATTTAACAATTTCTTCGCGAAGCTCTTCCCGCTTAGAAATAACAGCCGGCTTAGGCCTCCGAGCACCTCGGGAAAGCCGAAATATCTTCTTAAGGGATTCCAAGGCCTATAAATACACCCTGCTTATCGGTTATTATATTTGTGCATGTATACGTTGTTACCGGTTTCCGTTATGGTATAGAATTAACTAGAGCGGAGTAAATATTTATTCCCACACTCTAAACTCTTGGATGGAGATATAAGGGATTACTTTGTTCAATACTATATATAATGAGGAGATATGCTCTGGGTAAATAGGTGTTCAGTGGGTTGAGTTTCTGGGACTGGGTTTATAGGTATTTTGAACGCCCCGGACGTAAAATACTCGAATTATACCCTCAGATCTCGGATGAAATACGTAAAAGCGGTATACACCTTTACCCCGAAGTCTATGCTTCATTTATAGCATTTGCAACCCTCCTATTGTTTCTCTTAACAATACTGTTAAGCATTGTTTCTGCCCTGCTGGGATTCTACCTGGCGATCCCTATACTAGTACTATTCCCCTTCCTAGGCTTCCTGTTCCTAGTATACCTACCAGCGTTAATCGGCAGTAGCCGGGCCGGAGGGATTGAGGGTGAATTCCCATACACGGTTGCTTATCTAAGCATGATGGTTATGAGTGGGCTGTCACCCTATGTAGCCTTTGAGAGGATTACTAGGAGCCGTAGAGTATTCACTAAAAGTGCTGAGCTTAGCCAGAGATTCATACTACTGGTAAGGGTTCTGGGAAGAGACCCATTATCGGCTTTCTCAATACTAGCACAGAGAACGCCTAGTGCAACCGTTAGAGACCTATTAATGGGATACGTTACAACTGTTAGAGCCGGTGGAGACGTTGTAGACTACCTCGTTAAGAAAGCCCGCCTACTCTTCTCGGAGATCCTTGTTAAGATGAAGATAATATCGGACAGACTATCCGGACTACTGGAAGCCTACCTAGCACTCGTATTGCTTACACTCATCAGTATGTCGGTAATGTACTTTGTAACAATATCCTATGCTGGAACCCTATCCTTCGGAATCTCGCCGGCATCCATGTTTCTAATGATGTATATCCTGCTACCGATGATCTCGGGCATGATAATATATCTAACCGATGTAATGCAGTACAAAGAGCCATGGATAGATTACCGCCCATATATAATGTTCGGCGGAGTAACAATTCCATTGACAGCCTACTTAACAGTATTCGGCATCCTATTACCAGCAGTACTACCACCCGGAAACCAGTTGAGAAACAGCTTCCTAGTATCCGGACTATACAATTTCTTAGTTGGTCCCGCGAAGGACTTGAATATTCCAAGCTACTTCTTATCATCAATAGCCTTATCGACAGCATTGATCATAGCAACACTACCATCAATGATCTATGCTGAATACCTTGGGAGGGAGTACAAGGTAATAAATGGGATTACGAGGTTCCTCAGAGACCTAGTAGAGGTTAGGAAAACAGGCCTCTCACCCGAGAGGAGCATCATAGAATTATCCCGTAGAAGCTACGGGGTATTCACAAAATATCTTAAACGCATGGCTTTACACTTAAGCCTAGGAGTACCATTATCGAGGATCATGGATGATCTATTTAAGAAAATAATTATTTGGAGGGCAAAGGTACTGTTATTCATAATGACAGACACTATCGAAGTAGGCGGTGGAAGCATAGAGATAATGGAGCATCTATCATGGTTCGCTGAAAGCGTTGAAGCAATAGAAGAGGAGAAAAAGAGGAATCTAAGGACGCTACTCATAGTACCCTACATGGGCTCAATACTAGCAGCTGCAACAGTGATCATGATGGCGGCCTTCATGGGTTCAATCCAGCTGGGAGCCGGAGGATCATATTATCAGGCGGCGGCTACAGTTATGCCCGCAATAGTCCTAAACACCTACCTCATGGGTCTCGTAGCTGGAAAGGTTTCATCAGGCTCGATCGCTATGGGCTTTAAACACGCAGTAATACTAACACTTATAACACTACTATTATTCTATGCATCACCACTATTCCAGGGAGTACTTGGAACACTAACACAACCAGCTTAACAAAATGGTTGAGAGAGGCGGAATAAATGGATGAGGGGAATAAGTGAATCAATATCGCTGATAATATTGGTAGCCGTAGTATTAGCAGTTTCAGCAGCTTTATTCTATACAACAATGTATACAACAACTACTACAAGAACAGTGCTAGAATATGGACAGGTAAAATCGATGCTCAAAGACATCGCTACAGCAAAACTAGACGACATACTCCGCGGCGCAGTCGTAACCTACCACTTAAACTATAAGAGTATAGGAATCGGCTACAAGAGGTTAAACACGGTTATAACAATATCAATAACACAATACGGAGGTATCCATCAAAACATATCAATTGACTCCTTCTACACGATATACGGCCGCTCAAGCAACGTGATATTGAAGGGCAGGAACGTTATATATGGAGACGAGGAACAATTAATAGTTAATAGGACTGATCAAGTACCATTCATCGTAGAATACAATACAAACATAGGCTCAGTAATCGAATTATCCATGAACAAAATATATTATAATATATTTCGGATAAACACGGTAAATACTAGCTCACTAGTAATAAGACTCGCACTTGTAAGAATAGTTAAACCAGTAATACATGGACAATACATACTCAGAGTATACTCTAAGATAAACACAACAATCACTACAACAATAGAAAACACAACATATTTCCGCATATATAGAAACGGTGAATTCATAGCTTCATCGGACGACCTGCTTAGAAGCGTAGGAGTAGATCCAGCAGGTATAAGTAGTTTTAGGCTTGAAGTACTAGTCTACGATATCCACTTCGAACTATATTAGGCTCCTATGAATACCAATATAAAGGAATGAGCTATACTAAAACTATTAGAGTGATAGTTTTGAGGGCTCTATCGGAGGCTATTTCTACAATAATAATATACTCAATACTAGTAGCCCTAGCATTATTTATGTCTGTTTACGTATTACATAGTGCTACCAGCGGGGTTTCTTCCACAGAGTATTTCTACGTTAGACAGTTGTTCCAGTCATCAGCTCAGAATATCCCCGAAATAGTTAATCCGTTGAGTGGTGGAACATATACTATCTCCTACCCGGGTATACGCATGGGTATTGGATGGATGAAGTACGGCTCTATTACGATCGTGGTTAATAATACTATTGAATACGAACTACCATGTACCGCTATCTATAGCAAGATCGATACCGCGATAATTACCTCGAAGAGAATAGTATACGGCATCAATGCACTAATAGTCAACGATACACGTCTAATGCCGAGAGTTGTAGAATACTACCAGGAAGGATCAACATATATAAGACTAGATACGTGCCGCATCCTACTATACAAGACGAGGATTTTACGGGATAACACTACTGTTTACTACGTACGGGTTTTCTTCATAAATATAACGCCGATAGCATCCTTCAAGGGATACGGGAAAATACATACTCTGCGCTACTACTTCCGGTCAACACCGCTATTAGTCAGCTACGATAACGTTATGAGTCTTGACATAAGGTTTAACCAGAACGGCAACATTACAGAAATCAACTATAAGGATCTAGGATTAGAGTTACCAATATACTTGGACGTAATAGTATATAACTTAGGGGTGGAGATGACCTAAAATGGTCTCGGTAACAATTACCCATATAATAGGAACAGTTGCCTTAATAATCGTTTTAACCGGCATTATTAGTTATACATATATAAATGTGTCAATAATGACAAATAGCAACTTTAAACACATTTTGAAAACTATTGCCGAAGACTACGCTTTAACCATTAGATCATGATACTATAGCGGATTTAACGGTACAATTTATAAAATGAATAACCCCGTGGAAATAGCTAGTCGTACATATTATAACATATATATTGGGTATGGGGCGCAGCTAGCTGGAAAATTCCCCGATATACGGAAAGATCCAGACTACAGTCCCTATGCAATATACGTCGTAGCCTCGATACCTGGAAGAAACATTTACAGCTACGCCCTCGCCCTACCCCCGAAAAGCGATGGTTCACCGAGGGCATTAATAGGTAAAGGTCGTTTAATACAAGAAACGGGTTTAACAGGGTTCCTTCCGGGACAGGGATACGTTGAAAACGGGCTTGAATGGACTTGTAGAATGCCTATCACGGTAACCGAGAGATCGGGGTCTAGCCTCGAAAACTACCCGGTAAGGATAATCCTAGATATAAACAATATGTATTGTAATTATCAAGGAACAATATACAAGCCGACCCTAAACGACCTAAGATTCACGGACAGCGATGGACGGACAAGGCTAGACTACTGGATAGAATACTGGGATAACAACAGAGGGGTAGCAATTGCCTGGGTAAAAATACCTAGTTTAACAGCTAATTCATCAAAGATTATTTATGCATACTGGGGACAGCCCGAGGCATCATATGAGGGAACAACAGCAATATTTCCATTATACGAAGACCTTTCACAGTATACTTCAATAGATCAATTATTAAACAATGGAAACTGGCACCTATACGATTTACATGCAACTTATAGTAGTAGCCCATACACATTGACATATGATGACGTAGAATATAATGGATTAGAACTAATAATTGATCTCCAAAGCCGTTACAACAACGCATACCTAAACATATATACTACTAAAACATACAACATAACCCCCGGCGAGCATGGATGGATCGCTGAAGCGTTAACAGCCCCCCTTACACCTATACCTATAAATACACACGTAGTAAGGCTTTCATGGTACAATTCAACCAGTAGCGGGGCAGGATTCACGTACCTCCTAGAACCAGGATTATATCAAGAATACGATCAGAACACTAGCCTATCCGATTATACAGTAGTATGGGGCGACTGGGACATCGCTACAATAGGAAACGGTAATTCCTCGACAACCGTTCTCAGGGGGAACAATACGGATCTAGTGGTTGGATGGCCTCCATATAACTATTATAATGCTGCCGCAATAATGAGGCAGAACGCCCAATATGATTCACGCCCCGGCCGCGAAGGCATCAGTGTAATCGTGAAAGTTTATGTTAAACCGGACGATGTGATCAGGGGGATCGTGTTTGCGGACAACCCATACATCGATAGTTACTCGACGAGCTCTATAGGCTTCGGAGTATACGAGGATACGTATGGGAGGATATATCTTGTGAAAACGTATTTCCCTGATCTATCATCACAAGTATTGAAGAGAAATCGGGACTATCAAGGCATAGGCTATGAGGGCTGGCTATACATTAAGGTAACAGCTAAGACTCCCGGAAGATCAAACGCTCGGTGGAGGATCGAGGTATACGATGAATACGGGAACAAGTTATTGTCGAAAACCCTCCGCGGAACACAGGTTGGTAGGTTTGAGCCCGACTATATAGGATACTATGCATATACCGATTACGGATATATAACATCATCTTATTTCCAAGACCTAGTATCTGCTAGGTATGATCGGAGGGAGCTTAGAAACCTCATTGGTACAACATACCTTGATCCGGGAATAATCTATGTCAAAGGATTATCGCCGGGATGGAATATCACAATATACGATTCTGGAACAGGCGAGTACTATAGCGCGATAGCTCAGAGTAATGGTATAGCATACATTGATGTAACAACAAGTCCAATAATAGGCACGAAAGGCCCACTCTACATAGAGGTGAGGGATCGCTATGGAAACCTAGTATACTACTTTAAAGTAAACTATCCAATACCCGGTGGGAGCATATTAACTATCAACGTTGAGCCCTGGAGCCCGGACATATCGGTAATGACTAGTTTAGACGCAGTCTCAGATACAAACGGGCTAACCTGGGATGCGGTCTACAACCCAGACGCTTCACAACTACAAGAAACACCACTTACAGCAGCATACCCTGATACGCCGGTAATACTGGGTGTAGGCTTATACGGTGATAAATCATACTACGTTATATACAATACTACGTATTCAAGAATAGCCAGTGGAGAAGTAGAGTTTCCATCAACAGGCTCATACTATGCATCCTTCGGAGCAGCTAAGCTCAACAATGAAAACGAAGAAACAGCTTATACGTTTTACTCATGGATTAGGATTCGGCCATTCGTATACCCAGAGCCGAGTGTAGAGCCGCAGTATAGTGCAATAGAACACCTAGCCACCCCATCGGTACCGGTAATAGAGTATACGACTGGAAACTACATAGTATTCTCGAGCACTCTACTAGTAGACTTAGCACTAGTTGTTACTCAGGATAACCAGTACGTAATCGTAGCGTTGATCGGTGGTGAGAGGTATCCGTGAGAGTGATTGAGTACATCCTAGCATTCATAATACTAGTATCATTCATACCATTATTCAACATCGTCGTACAAAGCTACTACACTGTTAAGCCGCAAATGCCCGTTGCAAGGTTCCAGGACTTCCTACTGAGTACTGTTAAGCAAGTGATAAATTACGAGTATAGTCATGGGAACTTAACGCCGGAACTAATAGATCTTGACGCGATAATTAGGGATAAGATCGGGGAGGAAATAATAAGCGGATACGGCTACAGGGTAATAATTTATTCAAGCGTTAGGAGAATAACCGTAAACTATACAACGAACAAGATAATCGTAGAAACACTAGATAATTATCCATTACATCTCCTAGTATACTATAATGATGGCCTAACTCAGCAAATCGATAAGCAATCGCCTGATGAATCGATTAATGGCGAATACTACTATGTAATATCATCATCAAGCCTAACACATAGTATACATGATGTAGACGCATTAATCGCGATCCTGGAGTCGAGGACTAGTAGATATATAGGATACTGGTTCAGCGACAACATATATAAAGGATACGTGCTAAACACCGGTAGCCTAACGGTATTCATAAATTCAACGATACAGTTAACACCCATGAACCTATACGGATACTACGCGCTAAACACTAGTATAACGTACTACAACGCTGCAACACAGAAATACCAGTACTACTCACATAAATACTTCGAGATAATCTACGAAACAATATTATACCCCTACTACCAGGAAAAAGAAGTACATCTTAACAAGACAAACATACAATACATACTAGACACCCAGGGATCAAACCAGTGGAGCAACTATAACGAATACCAGGTTAAAGAGCTTAGAGTAGATACTCCATCGACTAGATGGTATGAATGCTACGACGACATATACTACACGTGTAGATTGATAGACGAAACAGACGGGCAGCCGGTTTCAACAGTGAACACGATATACTACCCAATATACAATGCACTCCTACTAAGAATAAACGACTACTATAACAATAGGGTGTATGTCCCAGTGTACCGGGGAACAATAATACTTGGCGAGGAATCTGTACCTTCAACCTCGGTGTTAACGGTGAAGAGCTATATGAGGATCGGAATGTTTGACTACAACATATTATTAATAGTCTGGAGGAAGTAAGCCTTGAAGGCTCAAGGCGTACTAATATCAGCCTTTATAGCGGCGAGCCTATTATCATTAGCAGTCATAATACTTTATCTCGGAATATACTCCTACACTAGTAGTTATCACCTAGTAGCATACAAGAACACCATATACGATATACTAACCTCGAAAGCCCAATGGGATGCGAAATCCCTAGCTGAGACAATAGCCGATAAGACGGGGGCATCGTATGTTAAGGTGAATATAACGGTGTACGACTTGTTGACGGGCCGTGTTATTTCTAGGGATTACTATGAGATTAGCGAGGTAGGGGTAAGCCCGGGCAGCATGAATATCAGGACGTATAGCTACTCCGTTTCAACTAGGGATGCATATCTATACACATATACGATCGTGGTGGGCTATAGGTGAAATCGATCATACCCTTGATAATAGCGTTGGTACTGGTATTAATGTTAGTGCTTGCAACAATATATTTTACCACTATGATCGTAACCTATAATACAAATATATCGTCCGGGCCGAAATCAACAAGCGAATGGTGGATATTCGAAGAAGAAATAAAATCAGTACTACTAACCAGCCTAATGGAGGGAAGTCAAAAAGCAGCAGAAGCCTTTAACCAAACATTCAAAACACTATACACCGATCAGGGATTCAGCGAAGACCCCAATAGGGTAATAGTGAGAGAATCCAGGTATGGATGGGATACCAACAGCTACATATACTATAAGTACAGCAGGTACTCGAGCACAACGATATACTGTCAAACAAACGATCCAGATGACCTGTACAAGAAAAACCTAGAAGGATACAATATGAGTAGAACACAGTTTATAGACGCTATCCATAAAGCATCAACAACTGCATCAGCAGTGCTCTCCGACACGGTATGGGCAACCCTCCAGAGATGGGTTGAAGAGAGATCAACACTGGGATATAGGATCCAGATAATAGACGTATTAGCATACTACTACGTAGATCTACAATCAAACCCCACAAATGGATCAATAGGGATCAATAGGGTCGGAGTACACGCAGTAATAGACGTTTACTCGCCTTGGAGCGGGTACAAGAGATTCAGCGAACGAGTCGAGGCCGAGATAAGGACGGTTTTCAAAGAAGGAGTCGAGGGAGACACAGAGATATACCTACCAATTAAGACTACAGCCTACTTAACAATAGGAAACAATAGGATAGCATACATGCTAGACCCAAGCAATATAACAATAATACTCTACAGCAAAATGTTCCACAGGATGAGTGAGAC
This sequence comes from Desulfurococcales archaeon, assembly GCA_027002875.1. Lineage (GTDB taxonomy): Archaea > Thermoproteota > Thermoprotei_A > Sulfolobales > Desulfurococcaceae > WAON01. Next base: position 45,283 of record JALWZC010000065.1, on the reverse strand, counting down.
GGTATATGCTCCGGGAATACTGGAAACGATCAAGCTGAAAAGCACAGCAGGATACTACCATGGAAACGGTGAAACAACACTATATTACGCAGCAGAAATGAAGAGAAACGTTATAGCATTAATACTAAACAGCATGATCTACAATATGTCCCTAAGCGATCCAGACGCGGACGACTCCTATAGGATGCCCTGCAGCGAAGACGACCCGAACACCTATATTGCAAGACACACGATGACATTCTTCATTGGAGGACTATTATACGCTACAATAGACGGCATCTACATGACCACCCCGATCCAAATAGTATACACGTACATGTTCGATACAGCCCCAACCAATTACGACTGGGTATTCAACGACTACATAGTAGGAGACCCAGGACAAGTAACCTTCACAAACCAGTAAACGGGGTTTATTAATCAATCCACTATCCCATATAATTACTACTATTATTTGAGAAATATAAACGAATCATTTAAATAATCCACACAATTACAATATTACAAGGAATAACGCCTTCAAAGAAGGGTGAGCACGCATGAAGGCAATCTCCCCAGTAATAGCAACGGTAATCATTGTAGCAGTAGCAATCGCAATCAGCATCGCAGTAGCACTATGGATCACCGGAATGACGTCGTCATTCACCGGCGTAGAAAAACTAGAAGTAGTAAACGCATACGCGTCTGTAAACACCGCTACTGACGGTACTAAATACTGGACTATAACGATCACAGTCAAAAACACTGGAACTAAGCCAGCAACAATTGACAACATCTTCATAAATAATGTCCCAGGTACTCTCGCAAACGCTGACATTGATACCGGCTCATGGACGTTAAACCCAGGCGATGAAGCTCACATAACATTCTATCTAACATCCGACACCACCGGAAACATTGGACACAATCCTATAGTAAATGCGAACTTTACCAGCGGTCAGAGTGTAAGCATTGTTATACATACAGCCAGTGGTGGACAGTATCCAGCAACAGTAACTCTACCATAACCTTGGTTTTCTAGTATATTATCATTTTTTACTCTTTGCTATATCATTCAGATTATTTTTATTAAAGCCTGCTAATATATCCTGGTTATATTATGTTATATTATACTTAACTCAACTCCTAGATTTGGTGGTGGTTGCTGTGAAGGGTATTCATCCGGTTGTTTCCTTTGTGATTGTTTTATTTGTTGTTTTGATGATTAGTTTGGCTATGGGTTTCTGGTTAATGGATAGTGTTAAAGGGAGATGGTTATGGTTAAGCTTGAAATCCGTAATGTAATGGCCAGTTATAATGTGGGTTCTAGTCAGTGGAATATAACGCTGACCATTATGAATACGGGTACGAGGCCGGTAACGATTGATCAGATAATAATTAATAGAGTAGCTGGATCATTGAGAAACACTTATTTAACTTACAGTTACAAGGCATTTAGAGATCCAGCTAGTGGTATAGTAACTATTGAACCAGGCGGTGAAGCCCATTTATCCTTTACCCTCGACTCGAAAAACACGGTTCAATCCTCACCCTATTATAGGGAACCAGTTATCAATAATTCATTCGTCCACGGACAACTTGTCTCAATCGTACTCCACTCAGTAACCGGGGAAGAATATCCAGCTACCCTAGTCCTACCGTGAACAACGGCTAAGATAGCATTCAATACAACGAGTAGACTATAGAAACACACTGATCAATAAGCAGTGAAGTTAACACGTAAAATACTATGCATTACTACGCGTACAACTAATCCATCATTTATAAAAATGATACATGTAATTAACCCCACCTAATACGGCATTAAAATGAAAAATAGTGTGGGGATTTAGGAAATGGTTTCCTTCATTATCTACCGGTTGATTCGTAGGCGTAGATTGTTTAGGAGGCTTACGCGTACAAGGGTTTTCTACGTAGCATTATTCTTCATAACGATGTGGCTGGTGAATGCCGGTTTATTCTATTATAGTGAACACATTGTTGCTGGGAGGCCCGATATTGATTTAGCTGCTAGTCTTTACTGGAGTATTATAACGATGGCTACGATAGGTTATGGTGATATAACTCCGGTGAGAGGGCTGGGATGGATCGTTGCGGGATTTGCGGCATTAATGGGTATACTAGCCTATACGCTGACCGTATCCGTTATAGCAGACTGGTTCCTTTCAACTAGTATGAGGAGGAGTATGGGGTTGATGCCTCTTAAGAAGAAAAAGATACTAGTGATTGGTAGTAGTGATGCATGCCGAGAAATAATCGATGAACTATTAATAAATGATCTCGGGGATCAGGTCGGATGGCTAACCGAGAAACAGCCCCGTGGAGTAGTTGATATAGACTACCTAATAGGAGATCCCGGATCGGAGGATTCACTAAGAAAAGCCGGAGTTGCAGGAGCCGAGCACATATACCTATGCCTAGGAGACGATAGTAAAACGATACATACAGCACTACTATTAAAACACATGAATAGGAAAGCAAGAATATACGCAGTAGTATCAAACGCTAAAACCGAGGAATTACTGAAAGAGGCGGGAGTAGAATACACGGTATCAACAAGACTACTAGGCAGAACTATTGCATCAGCAATATTTGAACCAACAGTACTCGAGGTATTATCAGACCTAGTAACAGCGCGTGGAAGACTAGACCTCATAGAAGTAGTAGCAAGGGAGAAAACATCAATTAAAAAACTAGAAGAAGAACTAGCAGAGAAGAATAAGCGAGGCTATAAAGCGATCATAGTTAAAAGGAAAACCGGAGAAATAATCGGAGCACTAGACCCAGACACCCAGGTCGAAGAGGGGGATAGGATAGTACTCATAGAGTACCGGATCACCCCCGGATCAAGCCCCTAACTCCCATTATTAGGATTCAATTAACTGGATCAAGTTTAATAACCCTTATAGGATCAGATCATAAATGAATGATAGATAACATTAAGGGTTGAGGAGCAATGCCCGAGAAGAAAACAGCTAAACAAATAGTCTACGAAACACTACTAAAAGAGAAAAGACCCTTAACACCGAAGGAGATACAGAAGCTAACAAACCTAAACTATAACACAATACGGGGAAGACTACAGGACCTCAAAAAAGAAGGACTAGTAGTAAGAACAGATGAAGGATGGATCGCTAAGGAATACGTTAAGGAGAAGAAAAAGACTAAGAAGACAAGGAAGAGGAAGAAGAAATAACTTTGAACACGCCTGTAAATAACCTGATAAATATTTTTTACAAAATAATCCTTCGCTTACAACCCGGCAAGAAATATTGAAAGAATAATATAGGCGACAACCGAGTAAGCTATAGAATAAATGAGATCCCTAATCCAGGAACCACTATATTTTGAAACACTAAACTTCATCAACAAGATACCAATTATGTTACTCAAAGTATAACCAAGGCTAAACCAGAAGGCGAAAAACCTTCCACTTAAAGAAGAAAATAGGATAGCGAAAACATAAGCTAATGGAACGTTAATAATTAGATCATTCCACCATGAAAGCGGAGAGAGTAAATAACCAGTCGAGAACAGTAATCCACGAACAAAGAGTTTCAAGAAGTCATAGAAACTTGATCCTTTCCCGGATAAACTACGTATAAATGGCTGATTATAATCGAGGAATTTGATCTTCACAAACATGAAAACATTATGTAAAACCCTGAAATTCAACCTTTTCAATACACCCATAATATCGCTTAGGGATGCCTATTTGTTTTTAAATAATGGGATTAATAACTTACCAGTTAAAATATAGCTGATTTATTATCATCGCTGTTATGGCCTAGATAGGTAATAGTGTTTTAATTATGATAACCGTGTTACTTATATGGTATTACCGGGAATTCTCCATGATCAAGTATAAATACCTAAATATAAACATTACTATTCAGAGACTCGGTGATGGTGAAGCTGTTGATTAGTAACCGGTATATCAGCGAGGTTTATAAGAATAAGTTCTCGTGGAAGGAGATTAGCGACCCTATTTACGACTACGTATACTTCAACCGGGAGATTGAAGAGAAGATCATTAATAGTATTATAATACAACGACTAAGATACATTATGCAGCTACAGACAGCCCACCTAGTATACCCGGGAGCAGTACATACTAGGTTCCAACACGTAGTTGGTGTAATGCATCTAGCAGGCTTAATGGCGGAGGACCTTGTTTCAAAAATACTAGACTACTACGGTGTTGAAAAACTAGAAGGATACAGTCCAGACACCCTAATACAAGCGGTGAGGCTTGCAGGACTACTACACGATGCAGGACACGCCTGCTTCGGCCACGCTTTCGAGGAGGCAATCCTGTGGACTAACAAGGATATACCGGAGAAAGTGAATAATCACGAGAAGATAGGGCTACTACTAGTACAGTACTTGTTGGAGGATACGATTAGGGGGTTTGAAGACGATTACGGCCTAGATAACCTCTACGAGGTACTATTAAAGATCCTTGGCCCCGGCGAGCCTAAGGAGCCGGTTATACAGTTGATGAGGTGGCTCATAAAGGATAGCCTATACCCGAGCGATATACTAGACTTCCTCCGCCGGGACAGCTACTTTACCGGGACGAATGAGTATGGATACATAGCTTATAAGAGGTTGTACCGGAACACCTATCCATACTTCGACGACCACCGTCCATTGCTTTTACTGGATAGGAATACCTGGGGAGAATTCAGAGCCTACCTATACGCTAAGGCTAACATGTTTGAACACGTATACTTCCACAGTGTAAACCGTGCATTCGACAAACTACTTAAAAACATACTACACATGCTAGACCCCGAGCTAGGATTAACCGAAGCAGTAGTAAGAGTAGCAGAGGGAGACCCACAGCCCTATCTTGGATTGTTAGACGTGAAAATGTATAGTATAATGCTGGAGAAAGCAATGAAAAACCACGAGCCAATAGCGAGGCTAGCACGGAAACTATTGATCGAGAGGAAGCCGGAGTGGAAGAGGGTTGGTAGAGAATACATATTATCAAGCAATAAGGGGCCGCACGCTGTAAAATGGATACTGAGAATACTTTTCGATAAAGACTTCAAGAATAACCTGAAAATAAAACTCGAGGAAAACCTGTACGAAGCCCTGCGTTCAAGAGGCGTCAGCAGGGATGATGTATGGATAGACGTGGTAACGGTATCGCCAGTACCTCAATCAGTACTAGTACCCGGTAAGACTAGTGAAGCAGCAAACCTGCTAACACTATTCATGGGGAAGAAGAAGGGTAAGAGGATCGTGAGGGATCGCGAGCTATACCTCATCGAGGAGGGCATACCCCTACAAGTACTGTTCAGGCCATATATTAGGAGGGGGCTCCACCGCCTCGAGTATGAGAAGATAGCAACAACTGTAATAGCTGAAACGATAAGGGAAACACTGGAGATCAGTGAAGACGCGTACAGAAAGGTTATGAAGGAAGTATTCAAAGAACTACCTATCCACGAAGCCGAGAAGCAGAAGATAACCGTTTAACGTTTCCCAAATACTTATCCAATAAATCCCTGTGAATACCCAGCTCCCTACAGTCAACTACTGGAGGCTTAACAGCTCTTAAAACCCCATCCTCGGCTTCAACAATACCCATCATCTTCAAGAAACCAATCAAAGCATCAACCTCGCCGCTGCGAGGCCAGTCCCCAAACCATTTCCAGGAATCAACTGGTACGCGTTTATCCCTACTAAGCTCATATATTAACCGGTGGAAAACCCATTCATCAACTTCTCGGAGCATCCACAATATGCAATGCATCAACTCAATCCATGAATCATCAAATACATCCATACCTATGCAACACCTCCAGGGCGCGTGGAAGCAGGGCAGACTCCCCAACCCCTATATTGATATGGGTAGGGATAAAAAGCGAATACCCCACGAATCCCTTTATAGTTTTACCGGGGGAATATAGTGTATAATGGAATACAACTATGAAGGCTTGGAGGAACCAGTTATGCCTAAAATACTTTTAAGCCTACACTATAAACCCGAGGAATACAATGTAAAAATAGCAATCTACAATGATGAGGGTAAACTAGAAGAATCTAGAGAGTATAAGGGTGTTAAACAAGTAGTATTAAGAGTACCCGAAACAAGGATTTCAAGGCAGATAGCGGATTCACCAGTAGTACTCGTCGTACATGGTGAGAAGCCGATTATAGAGCTTAAAGCTGGTAATATACTAGTTGTAGAGGATGAAGCATGGAGTCGGTAATAGAAGCGCTCGAAGAGAAGAGTAAGAGCAAGACTGGTAAACACGTAGCTAGGAGACTAGTATATATCTATAGTAGGGAGAAGGGACTAATACCCCTAAGCAGGGCCTCGGAGAGAATTATTAGAGGAGAGGATGCGGAGCCGACCTATAGGAGGGGGGAAGCTAGAAAGTACCTAGTAAAACTAGGCCATGGAGAGTTCCTGATACAAGCACGATTCATCAAGAACTTTCTCGGGAAAGTAGTCGGGGAAATCTCGGTTTATAATTATAAGGGCGAACTAGTATACAGGGCAAAGTATAGGGATGGAGAACTCCGGCGGAGCATTGGAAACCCAGTATATGCATGGATAATTCGCTTGTTCGTCGAGAAGCTCCGAATACCGGTTAAGAAGACTAGGCTTGGTGATGAAAAACATTGAAGCTAGAAGACTGGGAGAAGGAACTATTGAAGAGAATGATCAACGCGTTTAAACACTATAATTGCTTCATCTATGAAAAAGAGGAGCACGATAAAGTTAGGAAACTACTCGGAAAAACCGGGTTAATGGGGAAGGTTTGGATAGGCTACGTCGATCCAAGATACCCGCACATATACATTGTAAAGCCTAAATTCCACGACTTGGAAAGAGAGTGTTTAATGGAGATCGAAAACCTATTCCATAGGGGTAACATTAGGAAAGAAGACTATGCAAAGATGAGGGATGAAATGATAAAACAATGCATAAACCACTACACCTATGAGAGGAGTAGGGAAATAATATCTATTATGGAGAAAATACTCGAGGATGAGAATAATGGCAGAAGAAATATTCCGGAAATATCCATCGAAGACCTCTAAAATACTCCTAATAGGATACATACTTAGAATAATACCATTAGTAAATACTGTTGGAGCAGTACTCACAGCGATAGGCTGGTTTAAACTAGATAAGGAATGGTTCCAGCATAGATACTTCAAGGCGGCAATGATAGGATCAATACTATTATTATCCGGAATAGTCTTGGATGCTCTAAATGGGCAGATAACTGGTTTATCTACGCCTTCAATACAGACAGGTGGAACGGTTACACTGGATCAATTAATCGATCAATCCGTAAAGCTCGTTGACTTTCTAATCTACCAGTTGACGAATCCCATGTCACTACTAGCTCCGATACTAGCGGGTACGGGGCTATTCCTGGAATTACTTGGTTTTAAGGCTATTAGAGATAAGACTGGGGGAGCTATGCCTCTATATATTATTATCCTACTAGTATTCATGGTTATACTAGCATACCTAGGCTTACCGGCTAAGATCGCAACTGCTAACGGGCTGAGAGAATTTAAAGAATACCTAATACGCGTCAAGGAGGCCGGGACGACGAATACTCCGCAACCACAGGTAACAATACTTATGAAACTACTTGCAGCAATACTTCCACTCGTAGTACAGTCTATACTATTATTCGTAGTAGGGCTGATAACCTACATATTAATAGCGTACAGGTTCCATAAATTCGAGGAATACCGTAAAGAAGCCGTAATACTCGAGAAAGGCGGAAGAGAGGAATCGGGGGAAGAGCAGTTAATAATTTAAGCGTCCCCCTTTAACGGGGATCATAAACAACCTATAACTCTTTCGTCCATTAACGGTATAGGTAATACTCCCAAGCCCGCCATTGATCTTAACGCTGCACAGGCGTAGCGATAGGTTTTCATGTGGAGCAAGGGTTTTTCCGATACTGAAAGTATGGTTTCCTATCCTAACTGTGTCGACCACTATCCTGTTACCATAAGTATTATTCACGCTTAATAATAGGCAAGTAGTGTTAGACCAGTAAGCCTCAACCCTAATACCCGTTCCAGCACTAATACTGGGGCGAGGAGCGTTTAGCCCCATTCTCGCGAACCATAGGGTTGATAAAAAGAAGACTAGGAATAATATGATCATAACAAATCTGCGGTCTATACTCAACCCCCTGCTCTCGCCGACAATGCTCAAACTATAAACACCTTATTCCGGGATTCCACTAGGAGATACCAGGTAGTTATAAAGCGGGCTAGAAGGAGAAACCCGTAGCGATCAATAATATTATTGAGATTACAAATGATAGAAGCCATAGTAGGGGCTTCCAACGTATAATCTTGGAACCGTCTAGTGGGGGAACGGGCAGTAGGTTGAAGAAGCCTACCCAAGCGTTTAAGAGGGCTGAAAAACCTAGGAAGGCGAGCAGTAGCCTGAACCATCCACTATAATAATATACTAGCGGGGCCTGCAGCAATATTTTCAGTAGGGTCAGGGAGATAGCGGATAAGAAGATGTTTGTAACCGGCCCTGCAAAACTAGTAACGCCATCGATCCACTTAGCCCTTCTACCACTAATAACACCACAGCTGATAACGACGAAGCCGGGGAGGATTATCTTGAAGGGTATGAAGGGTACTGCTGTTGCAAGCGTTAAGAGTAAACCCATAGGGTATAATACGTATCTACTATAACAGCCAAGCCTCCTAGCGCTCCACCGATGCATAAGCTCATGGGGTATAACCGCTAGTATAGCGCCGAGGGTTACAATAGTGAAGCTAATTAGATCACCTCTAAGTAAAACCCCGGAGCCAAATACTAGTGCTATAACGATCGAAGCGATGAGCAGGGATAACCACTCACTCATAGATACAATACTAGAAGCCAAGGCCTGGAAAACCCCGCTACGCATACCAAATAATTTATTCCTAGGATAACCATAGAATACCAACGGATAAATACTCTTCGAAAAATGATCGAACGGGTATGATCGCGTTGACCAGTAGCGATAGATGCATGATGATAGCAAGGTTCCAGCCGCTACACTATGGACACTTAAACGTGTTAAAATACTGTTTCAAGCAGAGTAGCGAGGTTGTAGTAGTTGTCGGAATGGCTAGCCAGAGCCACACGCCGGAGAACCCTTTCACCGCTGGTGAAAGGATCGAGATGATCAGGGAGTCGCTTAAATGGAGCAATATAAGCCTAGACAGGCTTATAACCGTAACACTGCCGACGCTCGAGGTTAGCAGGGTAGCTGTACACTACGTCAAGCTCTACAGTCCCCCGTTTAAATACGTTGTAACGCTAAACCCGATCATACAGAGGATATTCCACGAGGAGGGCTATACGGTGATAAAGCCTCCCGAACTACCAAGATCAAATTATAGGGGGACAGTGATTAGGAAATTAATGGCTGAGGGAAACCCGGAGTGGAAGAAACTAGTACCACCGCCTGTAGCTGAGATCATTGAGAGGATTGATGGTGTTAATAGGGTTAGAATGCTTCTGAAAGAAAAGCTTCCAGGATACTACGCTACAGCTTAACGGGACGGGTATAGGGTTTGAAAACAACTAGTCTAAAAGTATTCAAGTGTACATTGTGCGGTGAATGCTGTAGGGCTTCACCAGTAACAATACTACCATACGAAGAAGTAATCCTTAGGGAGCTAGCTGGAATGCTTAATAAACCGTATAAGAGCAGGCCTGGATACAGGGTTTTCGATAGGAGGAGTAATGTTTGGATAGCGCTGAGCTACGCGATGGAGCTTGTTGATGGTAAGTGCGTCTTCCTCAGAGATGATAACTTGTGCATGATCAATGACATATACAAACCACTGATATGTAGGAGCTACCCATACGTGCCCAGGGAGATAAGATATACAATCGATGATAATAGTAAAACAGTATTCTCAACAGCCGAGTACGGGTTAAGTATTAAATGCCCAGTTATAAAAAATGATAGGGAATACCTCGTAAACCTTATTTCAAGGTATCCTAACTGGCCCCAACTATACCTGCCCAACGAGTATAAGGCCGCGCTGGAATTCGAGGAGAAGAGATCACTATTGTTAAGGATGCTCTCGCAGTTATGGGTTAGGGGTGTGGTTGATTTGAGTGGTAGGGGGCCTGGTTATGCGCCCATCGTTAATTTGTATGAAGTGCTTAGGAGGTTTTATCCAAATCTACCATATATACTAGGAATAAATGAAATACTTAGAAGAGCAAGGGGGGTATTAGGCTATTGATACCTGAGAAAACAGTTCTCCAGCTACTACTCATAAAACACCTTATCGATAGGAATGAGTGGGTTATTAGAGAGCTTGGATGGGAGATAGGGGTTAAGCAACCGGTTGTAGAAAGCCTCCTCGAAGAACTATCCCAGCACTACATGTTAGAGATCAGTAGTGGTAGAGTATTCTGGAACCCAGCCGATATACCATCCTATATTAAACCCTGGGGTTGGACTATTATTCATAGATCACTGCTAGGCTCAACGCAGGATGCTGCCCGTGGACACCCGCCGTGGACTGTTATAGTAGCCGAATACATGTTATGGGGTAAGGGCCGCACAGGTAAAACATGGGTTACAGGTCTCGGCGGGTTATGGATAACTCTTAAAGTAATGGTTGATCCATCTACGGCTTCGATGCTGCCAGTCCTAGTACCAACAATACTGGTAAGGATACTCCGTAAAAACATAGGTGTTGATGCCTGGATTAAGTGGCCTAATGATGTCATAGTAGATGATAAAAAACTTGCGGGCATACTGGTTGAAGCAGAAGCCTTCAAGGAGCAGATAATCGCTTATATCGGCGTAGGCCTTAACGTGAATAATAAGCCTCCGGTGGAGGAAGCTGTTTCTTTGAAAGATGTATTGGGCGGTATTACCCCGCGTAACCGGGTATTATCAATGATAATTGGATGGATTAGTAGGGCCCCCAAGCTAGCCGAGAAGCCGGATGAGATCAGAGAAGAATACAGAGAATACCTGTCAACGCTTAATAGAAGGGTACAGGCAATAATGATGAATGGCTCAAGGATAGAGGGCATAGCCAAGGGTATTGATGAGTATGGATCACTAATACTCGAGACCGATAAGGGTGTAATCAAGATAGACGCGACGGAGACTTACCAGTTGAGACACTTAGAGTAAAAAATAGGGCGTTATTTACCTGCAACGCCAACGTTAGCTACCAGTAATGGCCGCATATACATGTTTCCGATAGATAGTAGTTCTTTGCCGATACCCACTAGATCCTTGCTTAGCCAATCGTAGATGTTACCGCCGATAACAACGCCCTTAACCGGGTGAACTACTTCACCTTTCTCAACTAGTAGTCCATGACTAATCGTTGCCTGCGTGGAGCCGTTTACCGGGTTCGACATCCAGTAGCCGATCATTCCATGCACTATTAATCCACGATCAATACTAGAGACTAGCTCATCCCAGCTCCAAGCCTTATCGGTTTCAAATACGATGTTAGTGGGTCCAGGTGTAGGCGGTGATCCCGGGTTTCTCCGGAACCCATTACCAGTACTACTCCTCCCCTCCCGGCTAGCAGTATAGTGGTCGTAGAGATATGTCTCCAGTAATCCATTATTCACTATGTATTTCCTCCTAGTAGGTACTCCTTCATCATCGAAACTCCTGCTACCAACACCCCAATCAATACCTGGATCATCTATAATAGATATGTTTTCGCCAAGGACCCTCTGCCCAAGCCTCCCGCGTAGAGGACTACGCTTCTCCTGCACGTTCAACGCTGAAAAAGCCGGGATCAATGCCGTCTCGATGAATGCCGCCGCATTATACTGGTCTAATAATAACTTGTAATTCCCGCTTGGAACAGGCTTAGCACCTATGAATAATACGCTGTACTCTCCTCCCCGCCTAGCCTCCCTAAGAACTCTGTCCTCCTCGAGCTTTCTACCAATATACATTGTTTCAAAACTTGCTTCTCCACCGCTACGCCTCGTTTTAACTTCATAGTATATGAGCATACTCGTTGATTCATCATATAAGTGTTCGCCAATACTGTTAGCAACTATTAATCCGCCTGATCCATAGCTAGTCATCCCGGAGGGTATTCGGACGTCTTCCCCGCCCTTAGACCTTGCGGCCTCGATCGATGTCTCCATGTAGTGTTTAAGCTTCTCGATCATATCCTCGGGGCTCGTATTGGCTAGTTTTTCATCATAAATCCTTGCGAGAACACCTCTCCGGTAACCCTTTGAGAAGCCGTGCCAGTCTTTATCCTCTGGAGAAGCCTTTATGATCTTAGCGAGCCTCCGCGCTAAATCATCGATGTTCGGGGACAAATTACTTGAGGATAACCCCGCTACTCGTTTACCAATACACGCTCTTAAACCATAGTCGCCGGTAACCCTAATGCTAACCCTCTGTATTCTCCCATTGCTTATATCTATTAATACATTGTTAGACCATGAGCCATAGAATTCGGCTTCATCAACACCATACTTTTCTAGTGCACGGAAGAATTCCTCGGCTAAGCGTAGCATGTATTCACGCATTCCTCTACCTACCTCCACCAACTGTTAATCCACGAACACGTATATGTGGCCCGCCATCGCCAACGCGGGCAAGTTGTCCTCCCTTACCGCAGCCGCCGAAAACACTCGTCTTAACAACTAGGTCTTTAGCTACTGCATCAACGTTCTTAAGCGTTTCAAGGATCATTCCAGACATCATTACTCCACGTACAAGCCTTACCGGCTCACCGTTCTCAATGATATAGCTCGGCCCTGCCGTGAAGGTAAAGGTCCCTACTGATGGATCAACTTGTCCACCCATAGCACCCCGGCCCCGAATATATATCCCGGAGCCAGTATCATTGAATAATTCCTCGACGCTCCAATCACCCGGCTCCATATAGGTATTCGTCTGCCTTACAAGTATCGGCTTAGCGAAGTTTTCAGCCCTAGCATTACCGGTAGGCTTACCGCCCAGCTCTACAGCGGTCGATAAACTGTGCAGGTAAGTCTTTAAAACACCTTTTTCAACCGTTGCAACCCTAACCTTCCTAGTACCCTCATCATCGTAGGCTAGGTAGAAGCCTCCCTCAATGCTCCCGTCATCAACGATCGTTACGTGTTCGCTAGCAACCTTCTCACCAATCCGATCCTTCAAGATACTGGTTCCGGACTCTACCTCGTCGCCCTCGGTTGCATGGCCGAAGGCTTCGTGTAGGAGGAGGCCAACGATCTCGTTGTCCAGTATCGCGGTATACTTACCGGGCTTAACAACCGGTGCCTTTGAGGCTTCAACGGCTAGCTGGGCTACCTCCTTCGCGAAGTTATTCCAATCCATGCCCTCGATAAACTCCCACCCTGCGACGCGGGATTCGGAATCCCAAATCCTCTCCATTACATTACCCGATTTACCGACTTCCAGCACCCCTATACCTATTAGCCTCGTAGTGGTCTCGACGCGATCACCCCAGCTGGAAACAAAGAGCCTCTCGTCAAGCTCGAAGCCGTATCTCACCGTAGAACTAACAATGCCTTCAACACTCCTAGTAGACCCATAGATCTCCCTGAGCAATCTGATCTTAGACTCACTATCAACGTCTAAGGGGTCTTTAACATATCTTGATACAACTCGATCCTTACTAGTACGGCGCGGGTAGAGCCGTGTCTTCCTACCCGAAGTCCTTAGGGCTCTAGCTGCCTTGACAGCGTTATCCACGACTTCCTTATAAGACTCCGAGTCAGGCTTATTAGTCGCTGCAAAACCCATATAGCCATCAACTAGTACGCGAACGCCTAGACCCATGACTTCATTAAGACTATACTCTCTGACAACGCCGTTATCGAGCAGGATGTTCTCATAGATCTTCCTGTTAATCCGGACATCTATATAGTCTACTCCAATATTCTCCGCATAATGCAGGATCTTATCCGGATCATACAATTCACATGCACCAATACATATAACATCAAGGATACCCGGAAAAAAGGGTATCTAAAAACACTCTGCAAAGCTACCCCTATTAACTCCGAATGCATGACTATATACATGATAATACTATCCCGTAATACTTAAGCCCTGGGAGGGTGGGATTAGCTTTGACGGCTAAGACCTGTAGCGTTGAAGGCTGTGAGAAAGAAGCCTTACATGAGTTAAGCTATAATGAAGCAAGGATCCTCGAGGAGAAGGCCGGTCTGAAACTAAAAGTATACCATGCAAGACCGCCCCGCAGGCCTGGAATAGTTTATCTCTGCGAGGAACACTATAAGCTATGGAAGAAGCTGACAAAGCAGGAGAGGAAGGCTAGGGAGTTTGCTCAGAAGGCTGAGGTCTAAACTCTTTTATTTTTATAATTAGTTTCTATGTAAAAGGTAATGGTAAGAAGCTCCTCAAACAATACTATGTATAATAGGGCTAGTGAACCATTATAGCCGGCTAGAAGCCATATTGTATTCATTGAAGCTAGTAGTGGTGTATGCTGATTTGAGTATTTACCGTGACGAATTATTATTGACAACTTCGAGGATGCTTGAAGACTATTATCGGGGCGGTAGAGTACACATCGTCCACGTTTACAGGGAGGTTGCCGGGGAGCCTGAGCCTGGGCCCAGTATCGATGAACTAGATGAAATACCTGATCAGGTAAGGGATGCATTGAAGAAGAGGGGTATTAATAGATTATATCGTTTCCAGTGGGAAGCTATAAGGAAGATCCTCGACGGTAAACACGTCGTAGTAACTGCTGGTACCGGGACGGGTAAGACGGAGGCATTCATGATCCCAATACTATCAAGGATCATAACCGGTAAGCCGAGGAAGCCAGCTGCAATACTAACCTATCCAACGAAGGCATTAGCAAGAGACCAGTTATCGAGGCTATACGAATTCCTAGGATATGGTGCTTTCTCGGCGGCGGTATACGATGGAGACACTCCTAGGAGGGCTAGGCAGAGGATCTCTAGTAATCCGCCGGATATAATTGTTACAAACCCGGACATGATACATGTAGGACTAGTGCTTAGCCCAGCTATTAGGAAATTCATTAAGACCGCCCAGTACATGGTTTTCGACGAACTACACGTTTACGAGGGAGTATTTGGGAGCCACGTACACGCAGTTATCGAGAGGGTTAAAAAGTATCGGGGGGGACTACCACCCCTAATGATCGGCTCCTCTGCAACGATAGGAAACCCGAAGGAGCATGCCGAGACACTCTTCGGTGTCGATGTTGAAGTCGTAGAGGGTCCTCGGAGGAGGCGTGGTGAAGCAGTACACGTAATGGTATCGGCTGGAAACCTGAGCAGGTGGACGATCGCGGCTGGCCTTGCAAGCATACTCGTCAAGCAGGGGTTGAAAGTACTAGTATTCGCCGATAGCCAGCAAATGGTAGAGTTGATCTCTAGGATAGCCCGGAAATCCTACGGTGTAGAACTATATGTTCACCGTGCAGGACTACCAATGGAGGAGAGGAGACTAGTAGAATACAAGCTGCAGAGTGGTGAAGCATTAGGAGTAGTCGCTACACCAACCCTGGAACTAGGGATCGATATAGGCTATCTAGACGCAGTAGTAATGGCTACAATACCCCCGAGCTACGCTAAATACCTCCAGAGAGCCGGTAGAGCTGGGAGGAGGGGCCGCAGAGGATACGTTTTCACGATACTGGCGGATGATCCAATAGATGCATACTATGAGAGAAACCCATCCCGCTTCTACAACCAGGAAATACCGCCTACATATATAGAGCCCGGTAACATCGAGGTATTGAAGATACACCTACTAGCACTACTACTACAACAAGGCCCTATCAGGATTAGAGAACTGGATAAACACTGGTTTAGGGCCGCCCTAGAACTGCAATCAATGGGGCTCGCAGTAATAACTGGTAACAGGGTATTCCCGAACTGGAGGAGGGCTAGGCAGTATTTCAGGGAGTATATGAGCATTCGAGGCTCAGGCCCCCACGTAGTGATCATCAATAAGGCGTCGGGGGATCCGATTGGTTATAGGGAGCTACCGCAGGCAGTACTAGACCTTTACCCTGAGGCTGTGTATCTAAGCTTTGGAAGGATCTATAGGGTTATCAGTATAGATATTGATCGTAGGAGGGCCCTAGTAGAACCATTACCCGACGATACAACCTATTATACAAGACCACTATACACCGTAGACCTCCTAGACTATAAACCGATAGACTCAAGGGTAACTAGCCGGGGAATACCACTAGTATATGCAGACGTAGAGCTCGAGCTCATCGTTGAAGGATACGTTGTAAGGAATTTCTGGGAGCAGGAGAACCGCGGTGTTAAAAACTGGTATGATACACCGGTAAGGTATAGTTATAGGACTAAAGCACTACTATTAAAGTATCCGGAAGTAGAAGAATGGGGGATCATGGAGAATGCTGAAGCCTTCCACGCAATAGAACACGCATTAATATCAGCAGCTAGACCAGTCTGTGGAGCAGCACTGGGGGAGATGGGCGGTATAAGCTATCCGAGTGGAGACATAGTAATATATGATGGAGCACCTGGAGGCTCGGGCCTTGCAAAACTATTATTCCACCGTTTCGAGAAAGCCGAGGAAATAGCTTATGAAATAGTTAGTAGTTGCGACTGCGAAGACGGCTGCCCAAGATGCATATACAGCCCATACTGTGGAAACAATAACCAAGTACTAAGCAGGAAGAAGGCAAAATACGTGTTGGGAACAATAATAACGGGTAAGAAGAGAGTACTAGTAGAACCGATAACTAGTAAATACGGTAAACCAATAGCATAAAAAAGGGCCGGGATGACCTAGGCCTCTACTAGCTGACCCTTAACAGGGGCTGGGGGAATGAAGGATTCACGGACCGGGGGATCCGGCCCCTAGAAGCTCCCTAGCCCCGTATTTCTGTTTCCTCTGGTACAGGATGTATATGATTAATGTTATGGAGAGGATCGTGATTACTGCTGGAAGTATTAGGTAGAGGATTAAGCCTGTGTAGCCGGGAGTCCGGCCTCCACGGGATTTTGGATTAGGTGTTTGAGTTGGAGATTGCTCTAGTATGGTTTCCCTATGAGTGATATTGAGCAGTGTTTTCAAGCCTAGCTTCCAAGCAGTATAGACTGGTTTATCTAGGCGTAGCTCCTGATACCTTTTGATCGATACGTTGCCGGCGAAGACGTAGAGGCTCGTAATATTGAGCAGGGGGTAATCGCTGCTCCTACCAGTAATGTTTAGGGATGCAGTGTATAGTTCAAGGATTAAAGGCGAAAAGGATAGATTCACCTGTATACTGTGATTATTAAACCTTGCAATCAAGAATTTATTAAAGGTGTCTAGAACCATTGTAAACGATATATTACTCGAAGACGCGAAGCCTAGATCAAACCATCGATCCTGGGCACCGGCAAGCAGGTACGCGTGAATATATTCCTCATCGGGATCCTTCATTAATGCGAGGCCGTATGCATAGAT
Organism: Desulfurococcales archaeon; assembly: GCA_027002875.1. Classification (GTDB taxonomy): domain Archaea; phylum Thermoproteota; class Thermoprotei_A; order Sulfolobales; family Desulfurococcaceae; genus WAON01. The sequence continues at coordinate 27,818 of JALWZC010000065.1, read as the reverse complement.
ACCATCCGGCTTCAAATATATAGTGAAAACCCCGTAATTACCGAATTTCACGATAACTGCGTTAAATACTAGGATGTATGCACTATAACTCTCTTCGAACCTGTATGATTTCCTATAAGCGGCTATACTAGAAGCTGGAGCTATGAGGACTAATAGTAATGTTATTATAGCCGATACCCTAATAATATGATTCAAACAGCCTCAACCAGCCCCTAAACCCATTCCACTAACGATATCTTTAACCAGTCTAATAAGATATAACCATTGATAAGACGCTAGCGGTAACTCTAGGGATGGCCCGGGTTGACGCAGGAGTTTATTAAGCTGATAGAGAGCATGTCCGGCCACGAGTACAGGTTTGCGTATTCGCTGTTCGGTATAGCAGGTTTTACGTGGGGGTTAATAGATGCGCTACTAGGAAATAACTACGCTGCTAAATACATTATAGCACCATTAATAGTAACAATCTTCCTATCATGGGCGATGTTCGAAGTATACACTTGTAAACTATGCCGTAGAGAAGTAAAGCAAGGCTTCAGCCTAGTACTATACGGCTCAATGGGCCTCTACGGGTTAATGGGTACTACGAGCATGTTCATCAGATTCCTCCTACTAGACACGGGCGAGGAGTCGGCGGCGAACCTATCACCGTGGACGGGGATGCCTTTAAGCATATCATTCATAATAACACTAGTATTAACAACCCTATACATCTATTACGGAGCGAAGATCAATATAAGCAATAAACACTACGTAGAGGAACTAGATAAGAAGGGAGGGGAAGCCTAACCCCCTTTAAACAAGGCTCCCGCAACACCTCGCAGACCAGTCTTGATCTCACCTGCATCCTCATCCATTAACGCCTCGAAAACCTTTTCCGTAATAGAGTCGGCAAGCCTCTCATCAACTGGGACATCTAACCCGTTTACGCTAACACGGGTCTCAGAGCCAGGACTATAAACCTGTAATATCCTCGGCTCAATGCCTTTACGCGCTAGGTAGGATGCAGCGACTAATACGGCGTTTAACACTACTCCGCGACCGGGCGATCCATATGTTACAGTAATAGTAACAACACGTCTCACCGATGAACACCCCGTTTAAGACCCTTTACCCTATGAGGAGAATACCTTATGGGACAAGTTTATAACTATGAGAATACGCCGAGTATCCCGGTAATACAAGGATATATCAACGGGTAACCCGGGGATAAGACCAGTCTTTACCAGTTAAAAACACTCCTAAAAGGATTAACCAAGTAGGTGTATAGTCATGGCTTCAGAGGAAACTATTAGTAAGAGGGCCTTCCAAGTAATGAGGTTTATCGAGAACAAGTACGTATCCATGCTCGAAGAGATCCTTGCGGAGGAGGCGGAGATTAAGAGCCGTGCCGAGAGGACGCCTATCGACGAGATCAGGCTGATCGGGATTGAAGCTATGAAGAAGATCATAGCCGACGAGCTGGGACTACCCTACGAAACCGAGGAGCCGGGACTACTTGAACTAATAAGTAAAGCCGAGGAAGCCGAGGCAGTGGCTTAAAACACCTTTTCCCTAGGCATTAATCTACGGAATATGTTGATAGTAGCCCAGGCGTAATCATATAATGTTTTAAGCCTTGAACCAAAAACCAGCCTAGCCAGGGGATAATTATCCGTTAACCCAGCGATTCTATCAATAATAATCATCATATAATACATGTAGACATGAGTACCCACCCTCCTAAACAAATCAATAGCATTCCTCAACAAGCCCTTCCCAACAAGCTCGTCGATTAACACATAGCTGTAACCATTAACGACCGGGATAAAAGCATCTATAATCTGAGGCTCAATAATGTATTCGCCAGAGCTATTGTATTTATCAAAGACTACGCCGCTAGGTGTCTCGTGAACCCTTACACCAGGATCAAATACTCCATCGACAACCATGTAGCCTGGACAGCTTAGAGGATTATAACCCTTAAAACCGATCCCGGAGTTAACTATTAGGTAATAAGTTGAGAAGGGTAACTGGTATGTTAAGCCTAAATACACTAGTAGGGATTTAACCATACCGGGTTCTAGTCCAAGTAGTTCAGCCAGCTCTAAGGCCTCCCGATAATACGTGTTGACGCCGATGCCGCCGTCGATCAATAGGGATTCAACACTATTCCTAACCTCTTCACTCTCCTCAAATCCCACTGGTTTCAGGTATCTGCAGCCAATTATTCTCCTAATCCTATTGATTAATCCTGGTTTGGGCAGTATGTTTTTCCTAGCCATTAATATCATCCTATATGATCATGCCGAGGACGTGGTATGTATCAGTAATAACTACTCCCGGGACACCGTTGCTATATACTGGGTCGAAGACTATCCAGCTGTAATCGCCGTAATAAATATACTTCACGTGTAATGCTTCATTATCCCCAAGTCTTGAGGCAAGGTTAAAGCCTTCTAGGATGTTTAGTAGTCTAGAACTATACTCGGTTACACCGCCCGGTTTAACGGGGTACTTGAAGAGTACTGCGAAGTGATCTACAACTCCGTCATTATTAGTATCAACTGCTACTATGTGGGATTCAACCATTACATGGTCTAGGAGAGTCTTCGCGATAAGGCTTGCCTCCAAACTATTAATAACAGTACCGTTTTGTTCAAGGAGTTCCCCGACGCTCCTAGTACTCGTTAAGACTTTGCTTATAGGTTCATCTCTAACAGTATACCTATCCCTAATCCATGAGTCGAGCATGAGGGTGTAGTATGCGATGGGTGCACGTCTAATAATAGTGTCGAGGACTATGGGGGGCTTCTTGGAGACTGTGATATAACCGGTTACCCTCCTCGTCGAGTTACTCGATATTATCACTGTAAACTCCATGTAGGGCTTGCCGGGTGGAAAATAGTTATCGGGCAGGTCGATCCTGAAAATCCTTGAAGAATTACCAGGCGTCTCCGAGTTCTCGAGCAAATACCTGTTCTCAGTATAGAATAAAGCATAGTAGTAGCTGCCATTACCATGGGTTTTAATAATAATTGTCTCGTTATGGGTAGCATAGAAAACATATGCTACTGATAAATTAACCTTGACGTTAAAGGTTTTGTTAAATAACAGGCTCCCATTATATAGTTTCAAATATTCCTTTAGGAATAAGTATCTAATAGTATCATTAACTACCGAACCGTTTACGGCTAGGGATTTAGAAGCAATGTCTCTGAGGGCATCGCTGTACTCTCCATTATAGGGTGGTAGGGCGTATATCACGCTCTGGCTCGGGGTATTTAATGTGAGAATAATCAATGTAATCGTTAACCCTATAATCAACACTATGATACCATATACGATCCTCTTCTCAGTGGGCGATAACTCCCTCCTACCCTTCCTACTCCTAGCCATACCGGAGCCACCGCTTCGATCGCATTAACGGGATACATAGTGTTTTAACCTACCTCTACGGTATTATTTAACATGTACATTAAGGGTTTATAATGTATAATTACAGGTACTAGATGGTCTATATTGGTTAGAGAAAAATATGGGTGTAGGATTTGGTTAATACGAGTGCTCCTAAGGGTTTCGAGTCGTTTATACATGAAGCTTCAGCGGAGGACATGATCGGTATTATACCAGTTAATAAGTACCCGTGGATAATACCGACAATAATAGGCAGGCTTTCAGAAGAAACGGGTATAAGGAAGTACCTAGTGCTTACAAGCCCCCACACAAGCCCAGTTATCGATGAGGGTTTATCCCATCTCAGAAACCTTGATTTAAAAGTATACATCGATACAAGGATCGGTTTAAAACATGTCTTAACGGATAACGTCTTCGATACTAGTAGTAAGTTAACAAGGTTATTCAAAGCATTCAATGGATTAGGTAAACCGGAGAAGATAGTCATCGATCTAACCGGTACTGATGGAGCAACAGCAGCGGCGATAACCTACTCGGCCGGAAAAAACCTCGACGGAAGAGTAGTGTATTCGGTAGTAGACTCACTACCCCTCTACGGTATCCCAGCCTATCCCGGCAGTCCTAGGTGGCTTCACCGAGTATACGTGTTCGGCGAGATTGAAGAGTATAAACACAGTTTATCACTCGTAAACGATTACCCGAAAAACATTGAGTGGAGGGGGACTAGGGGAATATACATCGCGTTATCAAAGGCTTTCAACACGGTTACAAGGTGTGGATGCATAGAGTCCCTAATAGACAACCGGCGGAAGCTACTGGATGAAGGAGAGAAGCTTACAGCATGGATCGGCGAGCTGGGAGCGATAACCGAGCGTAAACGGTTATTCACGATAGACGAGCTACTAGGCCCGGACGAGAAGACTGCTAGCCAGCTATACACTGCTTGGAAGAACATAGCGGATTTACTCAGCAGGTCTTTCCAGGATAGACAAGCACTTGACAGGATGATAATGCAGATCCAGAGATATGTTGGAGCCGCAGACCTGATTGCTAAGGAGATCGTTTCGCAGTCGAAGGATATTCAAGGATTGATTAATGAGAAACTACACCGAGTACTGTTAAGGCTTTCAAACGATAAGGGGTGGATAGCCGTCGTCCCCGATACAAACCTTTTCTACCAGGGATTCCACATGGCCCTACTGAAAGCAAGCATAAGGGCGGGATCTCCGTGGAGCCCTATAAGGGGCTTGTCAATATATATACCACGATGCGCCGAGGCAGAGATAAACGGGAAGGTTGCAGAGACAAACCCTGACAGTGGGCTACAATACAAAGTATCCTACACGCTAGCATTAATGGCTAACCGAGCACTACTCGAGACGAAGTACTACTATGACGCAGAATCATTATCGGCAACAGCCCAGCCTGCTCTGTTGGCCCTTAATGCAAGGGGAATCC
>JALWZC010000065.1:17295-22954 GCA_027002875.1 Desulfurococcales archaeon | reverse complement strand
ATCGGCAACAGCCCAGCCCTGTGAAGCAGCTATAGCTGTAGAAGCACCAAACCTATCAGAAAACAGGATCCTATTATTAACAGCTGACCATAAAGCCTTCAACGCGTGGCAGACGCTAAACGTTTGCCGCGGGAAAGTATCCTGTATCTACATAGCGCACAGCGATGAACCGCTGGGTACGGATAACATATACGGTAAATTCTACGCGAGCATATCCGCAAGCCTACTAGCCTATATGGCCAGCCTCTTCACCCCGGTAGTAATTGAGGGGAGCCGTGGTAAGCTCAGGTTAATAGTTAAGACATTACGCGGTAATTCGGCCCCTATGATAGGCGTTTACAGGATCTACGGTGAGGGAGGGAAAGTTAAGGAAGCCTAACACCACGGTTATAACCCGGATAGGGGGATAAGCGATCAATAGGGTGAAACTAGTAGGAGGGTGCCTCGCTCCATGATGAGGGAAACACTGGATAAATGCATGGAAGCAATTAAAAACTATATGAGGAAGGACCCGGAATACACTAAAGCCTTCGTAAACCTCCTAGAAACAATTATGAAGACAAAAACACTAGACACGAAGACTAAGGAGTTAATAGCTGTGGCGTTAAGCGTCTACGCTAGATGCGAATACTGCATAGCCTTCCACGTCGATAAAGCACTAGAAGCAGGGGCAAAACCGGAAGAGGTAAGCGAAGCGGCATGGGTTGCGGTTACAATGTGCGGAGGACCATGCTTCATGTATAAGCAACTAGTAGATAAAGCACTGGAAGAACTAGCCGGTAAGTAGAGTAGAGCACGTATTCTCTAGGCCGGGGATTATTCTCCTTATTATTATTTTTACCTTCTAGTTTTTAGAAAAGTTTATAAGCCCCCAAACACCAGTTTATTCCAAATATCCTATACATATATACGCGTACCTATAGTACTTACCTAGCCATACGCGAATATATATTGGTGAGAGAGTAGTGGAATTATACTGGCTACTGATCGGTGGGGCGGCGGCTTTCCTAGTAGCATGGATTAACGGAGCTAATAATGCGGCAAACGCTATTGGGACAGCGGTTGGTTCCCGAGCCCTAAGCGTTAAACAGGCATTGTGGTTCGCGGCATTATTTGATTTCACCGGTGCAATGATATTCGGGAGGTTTGTTTCTAAAACACTTCTTAAGGGGATAGTTGATACGAGCCAGATAGGATCGGCCTATATCATCGTTGTAGGAATGATCTCCGCATTATTCGCAACCGGTATATGGGTTATAATAGCTACACTGTTCAAAATACCGATGAGCATTAGCCAAGCAATTGTTGGGGGAGTTACGGGTTTTGGATTAATGGTTCTCGGGGTTGAAGGGGTGAACTGGGCTAAGATTACCGAGATAATTATTTCCTGGCTAGTACTACCGTTCATGTCTGCAATTATAGCTATAGGACTATACTATTTGCTCGTAAAGCTGACAAGGGAGATCACGCGTAGGAACCTGATCATACTAGCACTAACGCTATACACCCTAATGGTCTATACGACAGCCCTACTACTAGGGATCAAGACGTTGAAGATAAGCGATATAGTTTATGCACTGCTTGAAAGCCTAGTCTACACTATAATATTCCTAGTACCCTTCGCCGTATATATTTACCATAAAACACCTCGAGAACCAGGGGAGGCTAAGAGGTTTATGTTCCGCTTATTACTGATAGCTTCTGCTGCGGCAATGGCTTTCAGTCATGGTGCAAACGATGTAGCGAATAGTGCAGGCCCCCTAAGCGGCGTTATCTACGCGGTATTCTATGATTCAGTTCCTTCTAGGGTTACAATACCTATCGAAGCCCTTGCATTATCTGCTTTTGGAATAGCTAGCGGAATATTGATTTGGGGTTACAGCGTAGTAGAAACCATCGGAGAGAAAATAACGCCGCTGGGAATAGATACTGCTTTCATAGCACAATTCAGTGGTTCAATAGCAGTATTAATAGTTACAAGAATGGGCTTACCAGTGTCAACGACCGTATCGATCGTTGGAGCAGTTGCTGGGGTGGGACTAGCCCGTGGAGTTAGCAATGTTAACTTAAGACTACTAGCAAAGATTATTACGGCGTGGTTTATAGGTTTCCCCTTTGTAGCAGGGCTTACTGCTTTAATGCTGTTCTTCCTTATCTAACCAGATCTTTTAGGAGGGAGCGGTTCAAAACACTATCTACGCTTCCATGCAGCGATTAATGCTCTTAGGAAATCGCTAGCGTTTTGGCAGGCATCGGTCGCTTCCTCCAGGTCCCTATTGTAGTCGTGTAGTAGTATTGCTAGGGTTAAGGGCTTGATCTCATCGCTATAATCTAATAGCTTTCCGCGGTTCTCTAGGTTCACCATGTCTGCTTCCTCCTCCAGCTTATCGACTTCATCGATCAACTCCTTTACTTCACTATTACCCTCTAATACGCTACGGTATGCTTCGATTGTTTTACTGGCTGCTTCAACGCTGATATTTACTAGTTTCTCCAAACCATCCCGGATAGACTGTGGTATTTCTAGGTATGGGATTATTATTAGCTCCCTAGCAGCTTCCTTAAACCAATCCGCTATATCATCTATCCTACCAATCATGTAGAATAACTGCTCCTTAACAGCCGGATCAATCCTTGCCTCCTCGAGGAGGTCAAAGATCTTCTTCTTAATCCTGTCTGCTTCCTCCTCCTTCCTCATAGAATCCGATAGCTTCTTACGGGCTTCCCCAACCCTTATCTCATCTAGTAGCTTTATAGCTGTCTTGAAATAATCGGTTGTCTCCTCGATCCTGTCGAGGTAGTCTTTTAATAGTTTCAGTATTGTTTCCGGTAATACCTCGCTTAAAATACTCATAGCCTTCCCCATGAATAATTAATGAGTGGAGGGAATAATTCTTTTTTCAAGGCCTGCTACTAGCTAGGCTCAATATTTTATCCGGAGTAGTAACCGTGAGTGTTGCAACCCTCCTCCTATGGTAGAGGCGGACGCTTCGAATATATACTACATAATCCGGATGAGTCAGCGATACAGGCCTATCGATCTTCTCGGCGATAACCCTTATAGCATCCAGGGAGTGGGCAGGCATACGGGTCTCCCTCCAGTAAAGCCTACCCTTAAGGCTTACCCGGTAAGTCTTGCCCGGGGGAATCTTCTCCTCTGCAAGCTTAGCGGCTTCCTCAGCAACCGTTTCGACATAGGGATCGGTTACTTTATCGATAGGTATAACACGGTAGATAAGATTCAACTTATCCCTAACCCTACTAAGCTCCTCAACTACACGGTATGGGTCATCAACCCTCAATAATAACACGGCAGTACCAGCATCAACTAGTTGGAAATCACCTATAAGATCCCTCAACAGGCTCAACACAAACCTATAATTCTCAGGTCCAGGCTCATGCGTAATCATCAGGTTAAACCTAACCATACTGCATCAACCACAATGATACACGTATCCGAGACAATCAATAATACACGTGGACAATAGTATAATACGTTAATCCCCGTTCAAAAAACTCGGATAGAATCAATCCAGTTAAATACCGAAACACCCGATCACATTGAAACACGGGAAAAACCGTATCTGGGCTGGTTAGACATGTATATCGGACTATACGGGTTCGGAGCAATAAACCAGCTAGTAGCTAGGGAAGCGGTTAGGAGGGGCCATGAAGTAGTTGGAGCAGTAGATATCCGGCCAGATCTTCTAGGAAGGGATATTGGTGAGATAATAGGTCTCGGGGAGAAGCTTGGAGTTAAAGTATCAAAGGATCCAGAGTCTCTCCTCGAAGCTGATGTTGTAATACATGCTACGAGTAGCTACTTGGATAAAGTATATGATCAATTAATGTCGCTGATCGATTTAGGCCTCGACGTCGTATCCACGTGTGAAACACTAGCTTACCCATACTACCGCTACCCAGTACTAGCCCGGTGGCTCGATCAAGAAGCGGGTGGGAGAGGAGTATCAGTAATTGGAACAGGGATTAATCCCGGATTCCTACTAGACACGTTACCAGTAATACTATCAATACCCTTCAACGAGGTTAGAAGAATAGAGGCTAAGAGGATCGTCGACGCTTCTAGGCGTAGGAGAAGCTTCCAAGTAAAAATAGGGATCGGCTTAGACCCGGAAGAGTTCAAGGCTAAGCTTAAGAAGGGGGAGTTAACGGGGCACGTTGGATACGCTGAATCAGTACTATTAATCGCTGAAGCCTCTAGGGTCAAGCTTTCAAGGATTGAAGAGGGGCAGGAGCCGGTTGTTGCGGAGAAACCAGTAGAGTTTAATGGCGAGAAGATCCCGGCTGGGAGAGTAATCGGTATAAAGGGGTGGGGAAGAGGCTTCGTTAATGATAAGGAAATAATATCATTAGGTTTCGAAGCATACCTCGGAGCATCGGAGGGAGAGGAGATTAGGATTACCGGGAAAGACTACACGGTAACATGGAAAAGCACCGGGACACCGGGAGACATGGGCACGGTTGCAGTACTGTTAAACATTGCGGAAAATACTCCCAGTTATCCAGCCGGGCTCTTAACGATGGTAGACCTACTACCATTCAAGCCAAGGATCAAGCCTATATGAACTAGAATATCTCTCCGCTCACAGTAGTAGTCCGGCCTTCAACTTCTGCAAGTGCATTACTAGCAGCATCCGGGAATTCCCTTAGTGATTTTTTAAAGCTATAAAGGTATCCTATGATCAATAGCAGTATTATAAGGTTCAAATAATCAAGCCCAGTATTACCAGCCTGGAGAGTATTAGCTTTCAAGACTGCGCTTAAACCGTTAATGATGTAATATATTGGGAACAATATCGATAATGCCCCGGCAGCCTTAACCTTTAACCCAAGGCTTATCGAATGGAAGAGCCGGTAGAAGAGCACTGCTAAATAAATACTGATCAGGAGGGAGATGATAGCCACTATAAGAAGGCCCGGGTGAGGACCCGTTAACCCATACCTGATAATAGTTTCAATAGTTAAAACCCCTAATAATAAGCTTATAACTACTACGAATACTCCGGAGACAAGTAATATCTCAGGCGTTTTACCAAGGCTTTTCAATGAACGATCAACATCGTCGGGGAGAAGCCCTATTTTCTCAAACACTATACCCGCATCAATACCAGCCTTCCCAGCAACCATGAGAACACTCCTATACGCTAAACCAAGCCTATACGCACGATAATATACGTAGAGAGCGGCGAGGTTTAAAACTATGATCGATGCGATGAAAACATTACTAATACGTTTAAACACTAACCTAGTTATTTCACCCGGAGTCATAGATCCAGGCTGGATAGCTCCACTACTAGCTAGCGATGCTATAACCGAGAAAATAGCAGCTACAATGACTATTCCAACGATAACCGCTACGATAATATATATTATATATGACCAGAAGTAGCCGGAGGCCTCATTATATAAACGCTTCGACCTCTCCCTAAGATCCCTAAGCATAACGGCTAGGTCAGTACTAGTATTACTACTGCTGGACATGTTATCAACCAATGAATGTTTTGCATCTAAAATATATAAAGATTACCCAACAAAGGACCCGGGGAAGGAGGGGCTTGGGCTGGAAGTGTTTAATGTATCCTCTCGATCCCTGCCGCTACGCGGTCGAGGAATCTGAGCCTCTTAGGTATTGGCGGGT
>JALWZC010000065.1:0-17285 GCA_027002875.1 Desulfurococcales archaeon | reverse complement strand
ATGATGTGGTCTATGTTTCCGCTCCAGTGCCGCCATCCATGAGTGTAGGGTACTAGTGGTTCTGCTACTGCATCGGTTAATGCGTAGATGAATAGTGTTCGTAGCTTGCTGTGTTCTACTACTGGTTTAACCCTATGGTTTGACTCATAGTATAAGTGTAGTTTTGCGAGGGCACGCTGCATATTCCTAGCACCTGCAACATAGGCTCCATGAGCGTCTGCATAGTATTCCCTTAGCCTGCTGAAGGCTAGTACTAGTACCTGAACGATAATACTAACAATTACAGCGAACAAGCCGATGAGTACTAGGAGTAAACCCCCGCCTCCACCACTATCTCGGCGGCCGCTGAGCCTATACATACCGCTCCACAAGCCTACCCGTATAAGCATTATTCCGAGGAAGTATATTATGCTTGGGAAGATACCGAATAATAGCATAATAGCGTTATCCCGGTGCTTGTGATGCCCTAGTTCATGCCCTATAACTGCTTCAAGCTCTTCCTCACTGGCTAATTCGAGCATCCCAGTAGTAACTGCGACGTATCTGCCGGATAAGATGTTTCCATAAGCGAAAGCATTGGGAGGCCCCTCAACGACTACTGCTCTCGGAGGCTTTAAGCCTGCACGGTGAGCAACCCGGTCAACGATCCTCTGAAGGTATTCGTCGCGTTTAGCGCCGTAGAACAAGTTGATCATCCATGGGCTCAACAGCCATGTAGCTAGGTTCATCAGTATTATGAAGAATAATAGTGCTTCAAGCCCAATAATTATCCCGGCTGCCTCGAGCATGTAGTAGATAACATAGATCGCCGCTAAGCTACCAATAATTATCGCTAACCCGGTTATAGTCATCGAAGTATATAGTCCGAAACGATTACTAATCCGCCCCGCAACTCTTGGAGCGATCCTGGAAGCGATTATGGTTACAGCTATGAATCCAACAATATAGGCTATGAATAATGCAGCCATTGTTAACGGATCATATAGGAACCAGTAAAACAAGCTTTGAAGCACCTCCACGTTTTAAACTATTAACCTAACCCGGTTATTCCCTGTTAGGATTTGTAGTGTATTACACCGTATTAAATATTCTAGCTACTAGTCTTCTCCCTTCTAGCCCCAGTCTTGATCGTTACGTATCCGAACCCGTTAGCCCTACTAGTACCAACACCCATAACGGCGGCGTGTAATAGGATGTTTTCTAGGAATTCAACTGATTCCGTTAAGACCATGTATTCATAGTCAACCATGTATTTAGCATAACCAGTAACTCCGGGCAGGCTCATGCCGTCGTATAGGTACTTTACGACTTTGACTGTTTCAAGTATTGTATAGGGCTCGTTTAATAATGCGTTCATGTGGTCCACCATCCTTATATATTCAGCATTCTTCTCCATCCTCAACAACTCGCCGATATTATAGCTGAAAACTATTCCGGGCAGTGGTAGAAACCTCTTAATCTTGCTAGCCTTATAAGGGTCTAGGAACAGGGTAGGGGTTCTAAACTCTACTTTAACCCAGTAATCAGTACCAACCCGGTACTCCCTCGGAATATCCTCTTCCCGGGCGGGTAGCTCGTAGGTTTCAAGACTATACTCCTCGAGAAACCACTTAGCCTTAAACAACTCTACACCATCAAGACCCCCTAGGGCATCAAGTACTTTATCGGCAACATCCTCCGTAAAACCAACGTGGAAACCAACACGATCACCCGGTTCAAGCTTCATAACCATGCTGCTATCACTACGCTTCCAGAGGTAAACCCTCCTACCACCAGCGAGCTTTACAAGTGTAGAAATACTGATCGGCTTGGGCCTATACATTGATTCAAAAACAACCTGCAAACCAGGGGAAGCCTTCATCAACAAACTCTTAACAACCTTCCCAGTAAACGGGGGCAAGACGCAGCCATCACTAACACGCATAACAACATCGACACTATAATACTTACGGGGACTACTACTAAACAACCTCCTAGAACCAACAAGATCAGTAACCAGCAAAACACCACCCATACAAGACACTAAATACAATAAATACCCATTAACTCCCTAAAAACCATTGAATAATCAATCCCCAAAACTCTCCCAGCATAACCACCACATTCATCGCAGGCTTCAATAGAGCCGGCTGCATAATCAGCAATCCCGAGTAATCCTGTAAGTGCAGAACCATAAATAGAAACAGTCCTAAAACCCGGTTCCATTCCGATGGGTGAAAGCATATTAGAAAACTTGTTAGCAAACAGCGCTATAGTAGTATTATCTAGACGAATAAGGGATTCCTTACTCGACTCTTCAACAATACATTTCCTCAGGGAGTCAAGTAGTGTAGTCAGTGTTTCCGTATGAAGTTTATGGGATAGTTTATGAGTGAGATCACGTAATAGCTCGTCTACATCCACCTTATTTATTATGAATAGCTTCTGGCTGAACCTATTCATCAGCTTAACTAATTCGACGAGTGCAGTTCTAATATCTCTCATAGCGTAGTGATGCATTAGGATCGGGGTTATTAGAATATATTGTAGTGCTTTATGATTGAAAATTGAAAGCCTTTCTAGATCACTGTTAATTAATAGTTTCTCGATGCATTCATCGAGCACTATTCCGCTGATCACTTCATGCATTCTATAAGAGCCTAGCCTCCACGTACTCGGCGGATCCTGGTATAGGGGAGTTATTTTACCTATATCATGTAGTGTAATAGGTACTAGGAATAAACCATACAACATAGAAGCGTTCTCACTATTCCTAGAAGATTTAATTGCTAGGGACCAGAGTCTTCTTGAAAGCATGGTCTTCAACGTAACGTATACTGTATTGTATAAGTGTTCTACTAGGCTTATCCTTCTTCCCTTAATGATCCTCGCATGATATTTTAATATATTGTTCAACGGGGGTAGACACCTACGAGTAATCCTAGTCCAGAACTGTAATAGGTAGGATTAATTCTTAGGCCGAGAAATACTTTTTCTTCTTCATCCTTATAGCCGTAGGTGAGAAGCCCGCATAGCGTCTTCATGTAGTTATCGCTGTTTATATATTGGTTTAAAGGTAGAGAAGTTACTTCCCCGTTTTTCTCCGCTAATAAAACGTCTGCATCCTTCAATAAGTAGCTGGAATATTTTAGAACCCAGGAGAGGCTTACAGGTATAGCATTACCAGAAACTTCTTCCTCTGAAAATGTTCCTTTACACGGTAATGGATAGAGGGTTAATAATATACTGCTCCTAACAATCCCCCGGCCGTGGAGACACCTTACGTAAGCATATTTAACTGTGTCTTCATGCTTCATCAATGGGTGAATAATGAGGTCTAGTAGCATAGAGTATTCGGAAAGTTCAAAACTTGATCTAAGTGTCGTGGAATAAACGTTATCGAGTAAATCCATATAGCCTATGCACTTATTATCAGGGCACCTGGCTAGTTTCCAGTTAATTCCCCCGCTACCATGTTTCTCGAGGATGTGGCTGATAGAATGAGCGGTTAATTCAACAATCCTCTTATCATATACGCCTATGTATCCCCCAGTGTATACATGTACTTCCCCTACAACTCCCCCTCTAAGCCTCCTATTAACCCTCCCAGCCCTCTGGATCAGGTTGCTTACCGGTGCAATATCGGTGAATAAATAGTTAAAGTCTATGTCTACACCGGATTCGACAACTTGCGTGGAAACAAGTATTTGGGAATTTTCGAGGTTCTTCTCGGCTTTCTCCCTATCATGTATTGTTAATCTTCCATGAATTAGTATTGGCTGGAAACCCGTATTCGTTAGGAGCCAGTATAGTCTAATCGCTCTCGAGGGAGTGTTTACAACGATAAGGGTTTTACCGGTGGAAGCCTTTTCCATTATGGTTTTAAGCCATTGCTCCTCGCTGCTGTATAAATGGGTCTCCCATAGAGTACTTATTACTTCTTCATCATAAGACTCATCTAGCGCGAGCGTATTAATCTCGCCGATACTATCATGTATCCTCTCACCATACCTCAACCATAATACACGTCCACCCAGTTTATGCACAGCGGTTTTAGCTCTACTATATAGGATTTCACCGAGGCTTCTCGGCAGTGTTGCCGTAGTTATGAGGACTGGGCTCATCGAGTAAAGGCTTGATTCTAAGGCGGCAACTAGACTAGTAAATAATATGTTTTCGGGAGAACCCGGATCGCCTCCGTATAGATGTGCTTCATCGAGTATTATCATTGAGGTAAAAATCATCGATCTACTTGCTTCATAGTGTCTCTTAGCCCCGCTTGAACCGCCTAAACCATACCGTACTAGGTTCAACATGAAGCTATCAATAGTAGTTACATTATATTTTCTCGACATATACGGGTTCTTACCGCTAAGCATTAATCCGCTGGCCTGATAGGATACATCACGGGGATCTATTATTTTATTAAATAGTGTTTTTCCACTAATTAGTCTCTGATACAGATCGCTTACAATACTCCTCATCGGTAAAACATGTATATAACCACCAGCTATCCCTAGTTCTATTAATTCATTACCAATAACGGGTGAAATACTGGTCTTACCATAGCCAGTGGGAGCTTCATAAATTACCACTAACGGGCTAGTATGTTCATTATAGTGCCTTGTATAAAACTCGTGTACACGCTCATTCAGAATTCTAACGATAATTATTCACCACACACGTTGCTAGTATCTGCTAAATCCTTTGATAGAATACTCAAAGCATTCACTGGATCCTTTACACCGAGATTAATTAGTTTATTCCTCAGGCTCTTCCAATAATCGGCTCCACCTTCCTCGATGCCGTTTATAATCGTCGTAATGAGGCGTAATAACTGATATTTTGCGTCTGTAATGCATATTGCATAATTGTATAAGTAGTGTAAAAGCTGTCCTAGTATCTTAACGTAGTTTTCAATAATCCTAGTCCCCCTACGCTTACCATAATTCTCAACTACGATCCGTGATATCTTGTCAAGAATCCAGAGCGAGTGTTTATTACTTAAAAGTTGTAATATACTGATTAATCCTTCATCACTGATCTTCTCGATCCCGACGAGGCTATACCTATTCTTGCCTAGATTAATCTTAATAATGTCACCTAGAATTTCGCCGGGCAGAAGTCCTAGTTTCAGCATAGTCCTTGAAAAAACATAGGCTTTAACATAATGGGGAGCATCAATGATCCTTGAAAACGTCTTCTTAGCTTCGATTAATTCATTTAAAGGTATCAAGCGGCTTGGAATAATGTAGGTGTTAATTCTCTCATTACCTATAACATTAGTTGAGATGTACGATATATATGCTCCTAAGACGGCCAGGGCTAGGCTGATAAGGTTTATTTCCTTATGCGGGTAGTTCTTGTGTTCCTGTTTAATCCGCGTCGAATAACCAGGCCTAGAATACTCATAGTATTCCAGTCTTAGAATACTCGGAGTTGTCAATGTTTTTCCAAGCATTGAAGGATTACCTGTTCTGAGAATATCGATTATGAAGTCGATAATAGTTGATGGATCAGAGGGATCGAAGCGGTTCAACAAAGCCTTCTTTATTACGCCTCGATCATTACCTGTAGTGGGGAAAACACTGGGCCTCCCCTGCAGCTCTGACTTAAACATATTGATTAAATCAACTATTGAGTCCTTGAAAAGACCTGGATCATCTATACATATACTCGAATTCTCTAAGTGGAAAGAGCCCGGATCGATGTATTTAATATACATTAATGCGAGGTCTACGAGTATTCTCCCCAAAGTCCCTGGAGGATATAAGTTGAAGCAGTTGCTAGACATGGATCAGGGCCTCCTAGCCTAGGATTTTTCTCGGAAGGATTAATGGGCCGTAAACGGTGTTGAGCCTTAGCGTCTCTTCTCCAGGCTTGATCTTCATTTTACCCCCATAGTTCTTCATTGGCTGCCGGGGCACTAGGTATTCTATGAGGAGTTCTGTATAGTTTTTCTTATTAGGCCCATAGGCTTCCCTATCAATTCTCCACATATAAGTTTTCTCACAATTCTCTATACACTCCGCATAAGCTGCATCTACGGGGAAAATAGTCTCAACTATACCCTTATCATCCAGTATTTCCAGACTGGCTAGTCTGACGTTTCTAACAGCTACTAAGCCCTCCTTACTCCCGATCCTCGTAATCCCCCATGCAGCCTCGTATAGCTTGTTCGCTTCATTATCATCGACTATATAGGCTATTACGCCATGTGTGGGTGAATACGTTTTACCCACACCTATCGCGGACGACCAAAAACTCCTATCCTTCTTATACTTCGATCTTAGATAAGCATACGTGTACTGTTTTGATATATCAACAATATCTGTTGTGGAAGGCTGGAGGTAGCCTAGTACAGCGTACTTTACTGTATTCAAGAGTTTAACAGCGGGACTATATGGTTTATCCCCGATGTATTCGATCTCTCGTGGATTCTTCAGTTTAAGATAGGGATATGCAAGGCTTCCGATAAGTGTAGTTGGAGGCGGGTAGGGCAGGGATCTCCCCCCACCGCTCAGGTATGGGGGTCTAACCATAAACCCCCAGGAAAAAACTATTTCAACTAGTAGCAACTTAGCCATGGCTTTATTTCACCCTTTCACCAGGCTTACTGCTTTACTTATAGCCTTGTCGAAGGCTTCAACTGGGCTACTGGCTTTGTAGACCTCGACTAAGCCCTTCGTGGAGGGCTCGGATATTTTCTCTCCACTATAGTAATAGGCTGAGATGGATTGATCTACTGCTAGAACGCCGTTCCTTAGTGATTCTACGAGTTTTTCAGCATTACTAATAGTTTCCAATATATAGTTTTTATCGTGGCCGGGCATCGCGTTGAAGGGTAATGGGTGGGATACCGTTATTACTAGGCTCATAATCCTCCACTGAGGCATAAACCTTGAACGTTTAGCCCCGAATAATTGCTGTGTTACTAGTAGTTCTAGGGACTTCAGCGCAGCCTCGATCCTCTTAACTCTTTCATCGTGTGAGACGAGTAGTTTAGGCTCACCGTTTTCAAGCTGTATTCCTGACACACCTATACCGTCGAGGTCTAACCCGGCGTTGAGAGTGTAGAGGGCGCTTCCAGCTTCAACATTATATATCGATTGCGCCTCCGTGCTCAACGGGTTATACCTTACATGAAACTGGGCTTCCGCTGCACTACTCCTTATAGAATCCATTGCTGGAATCATGTATCCAACCATAAACCTACTAGTCCTCTTCAACGTCGCATCAGTGTAGAGGAATCCCCCCACGTCTTCGACGACGCAGTGCTTAACAATAGCTTCCTCAACCTTAACTGGATCCTTTGGATCACTAGGAGCCGGTACACCTGATTCCCTGAAAACATTCTTATCGGTATGCTTCAAGAACACTCCCTGGCGGCACAGCAGACAAACCGGTAGCCCTGCCTTAACCGCTATATCAGCCAGTATTTCCTGGTAAGCATGAGCTAGGCTCTCACCACTAATAACCGGGACGTATTTGAGGATGTACCCATTACTGGTAGGTACAACTATGGGAGCCCTTCTATGCCGGACGAAGTTCCCCACGCTTTCAGTCATGTTTAACGCTTCAAGGTTTAAGAGGATCCGGGCTGAGAGGCTTAGGTAAACCATTCCTTATCACCCATAGTGTCCGAAGGCTTTAATTACGAGTTTACGCGCTATACTGGGGTCTTTATTTACTGCTTCTAGGAAACTAGTTATCTCCGATACGCTGGGCCGTGGAGGGCAAGGCATACAATAAATGTTTTTACCATTTAGGTCTTCCCTTTCAGCATCTAAGACCAGCCCGTGGATACCGTATCCTAGCTTATCGCCGTATTCACAGCATTTAACCTCATAGTCCTTGTCTTTAACCCTTATCTTAACACGGATACTTCTAGCTTCCAGGCTATCGATCAATCTAAGCATGTCGTAGAGGGCTGTCTCGACGCTTTCAGGACTCATTGCTAGAGCCATCCGGTCTACTACGCCGTATCTTTTAGTATCGATGAAGTACTTGATCGTTTTAACGATATTATCGAAGCCTTGAACCACTGCTCTCCCCTAATTAATTATTGGATAGCACGTGGTATAAATATGTTTTGTTCATGTTTTACATGCTAGAAAATTGTTTCCAAAAAAGGGAACTAAGTGAGAATATTTCACATAAAGTGGAAACACTTATATGATACAATAACCAAAATATAGATCGGGGAAAACAATGGAAGTCTTCATCTCAACACTAGGATTCGATGAAAGACCAGTAATAAGGACTCTTTTATCAATAGGTATAGAGAACCTGGGAAAACTAGTAATACTAGTCCCAAACTGGGAAATGGATGAAAGAACTGTTTCCGCAATAAATGAAATAAAGAAAATAACAGGCATAGCCGGCTTAGAAGAAATAGTTGTCGAGAAAATAAACGTAGATGATTTCTGGGCTGGAGTAGGCCAAATAACAAACATACTCTACCAAGCCTACATAGGAGGGGCTGAAAAAATACACGTCAACATAAGCGGTGGTCTAAGAATACTCGTAATCCAAACATACACAGCAACACTACTAACGAATCGGGAACTACAAGACAGAACAACTATATACATAATGCTAGAGACAACGAAAGAGATCAAAAAAATAAAACTCTCAGAAATACCGATCTGCACCCAGATCGGATTAGACGAAAAGAACATACTAATGGAAATAATAAAAAACGAATCACAAACACTAACAACACTATCCAGAAAACTAAGCATACCAAAAACAACACTATGGAAAAAACTAAAAAAACTAGAAACAAACAAACTCATCACAAAAACACGAAAAGGCTACACATTAACACCAAAAGCAAAAAACCTATTAAAATCCCAAATCCACAATAAACCAACCCAATTATAAACATCATACACAGAAACTAATACCTTCCAATTCTGATCGTTGTTACCAGAAGAAGATTGGAAGATGAGTAAGGAGTTGGTTGAGAACTTCCAATTCTGATCGTTGTTACCGAGTTTCGTGAGGAGATTATTAATATGGTTCGTGATAACCGGCTTCCAATTCTGATCGTTGTTACCCGTAGTATTAAGCTTCGCCGCATGGCCCCCACAAGTCTCGATCTTCCAATTCTGATCGTTGTTACCGCTGCTGAGGCTGTTAGGCTTCTCGAGGACTGGGATCCTGGTCTTCCAATTCTGATCGTTGTTACCTTTCCGTATTAATATCATTCTTGGTGGAAACTTATTATCAAGTGACTTCCAATTCTGATCGTTGTTACCTTATTCGTGATATTCCTATTGGTATGGACGGGCTTCGTGTTCTTCCAATTCTGATCGTTGTTACCAGCAGGGCTTGGTAGTATCATCATATTAGCTAATGAATTCATCTTCCAATTCTGATCGTTGTTACCAAAGGTTAGGGATTATGCGCTTGTAATTGATGATGTTGACGCTTCCAATTCTGATCGTTGTTACCGATAGTTCCATCCAAGTTCCCGGCCTACCTCGAGTATGCTCTTCCAATTCTGATCGTTGTTACCGGAGAATAAGCGTAGGAGATGATGATGCTTGGAGCGGTTCACTTCCAATTCTGATCGTTGTTACCATGGATGAGGCAAAGAATAACACCAAGAACGATCCCGATGTCGGCTTCCAATTCTGATCGTTGTTACCCGTTTATATTTTTCTTCGTTTTGGTATTTAAGTGTTTCTTGTTTGTTTATAGTCGTTAATCAGTGATCGAATTGTATAAGGAATAAGAATTATAGAAAGGGATCGCTAGATCACTGATTAAACCCCATTATAGAATTGTTATATAAGCTTAGTAATTGTTCAATGACATGCTAAACTGTTATTGTTTCTGAACACCTGATCACTGATGATGTTTTATTCACTGGCTATTCTTAATAGTGTTGTTTGTGGTTTTATTTTAGCTAGTCTTTTATTTGTATGGGTTGAGTTTTATTTCCGATTTATGGATTCATCGGTATTTGGTTGTTTTGTCTTTTGGTGATTAGTGTTTTTCTGGTTTGCCTTCATGGTTTTACTAATTGGAATGTTTCATCGATCACTAGATCCATGTACCGTAAGATTTTTAATCCCTGATAACCTGGTTATGATGAATCTCGTAACCTGAAAATTGAGACAAGTCTCAAAGATCCTGCAACGAAGTGATCATAATATATAAAGATTACTCTGATCTAACCAGAAAAATGAGATTAGTCTCAAAAAATGTTTTTATTGAACAAATCCTGTTTGCGTTTGTGATTGTAGTGCTGGTTGTCCTAGTATTTTGTAGTAGAATATTACTATGTGTTCTGTTCCTGCGTCCCATGCTTGGGTGTAGTTTTGGTTTACTAGTACTTGTATCGTTCCGGAGTATACTTGTCCCGGGTTTAGGTTTACGTTTATTGTCGATGTCTTGTTTGCGTCTGGTATTGATATTTTTACTAGTATTATTTGTCTCTGCCCAATGTTTTTGACGCTGTATTGTAGTGTTACGTTCATCGTTTTTCCGTCTGGGCTGATCGTCCTGTAAAATGTTACGTCTTGTACCTGTAGCATGTTCTGCTGTCCGGCCGTGCTTGATAATAATATGAATTGTCTGAGCACGAATACTCCGGCGATTACTGCTATTGCTATTAGGATTAGGGTTGCGATTACTGGGTCTATGGCTTTCATTTCGGGGGCTTCACCTCGAGGATTGTTTCCTGGTTTGTAGTATATGGTCCTGGTATAGTATATGTTTTATTGTAGTATGAATAACTAGTGATGCATGGGGGTCTTGTAGTTTATGGTTATCTTTATTTTTCATGTTGTTGTGTATTATTTTTGGTGATAGTGTAATGGTTCGTGTCCGGGCTAAGCTTGTTTCTTGGGATGAGGTTGTTGAGTGGGCTTGGGGCCTGGCTGATAGGGTTAGGGAGTCCGGTTATAAGCCTGATGTAATTGTTGCTCTTGCTCGTGGAGGCTATGTCCCGGCTAGGCTACTATGTGATTTCCTAGACGTTGAGAACCTATTGAGTATTCAGAGCCAGCACTGGACTGAAGCCGCGAAGGCTGAGGAGAGGGCTATTATTAAGTTCCCGTATAAGGTTGATCTCTCAAACTACCGTGTACTAGTAGTAGACGACATAGTAGACACCGGAGACACCCTGAGGCTAGCAAGGGATTACATAAGGGATACATGGAAGCCCAAAGAGCTTAAGACAGCAGCACTACAATGGATAAGCCCAGTAGCCAAGTTTAAGCCAGACTACTACTACATTGAAGTCAAAGAATGGATCTGGTTCCAATACCCATGGACAAGGCTAGAAGACACCTACCAATTCATAAAGAGAATGCTACAAGAAAAACACAAGGAAACAGGCAAGACAACATGGACACTACAAGAAATAATAAACGGATTCAAAGAATGGTACGGAATAGACGTAGGAGAAAAATACTACAAGGAAGCACTAAGAATACTACAAGAAAAACAAATAATAAAACAAGACCCAGAAACAAAAACAATAACACTAATAAAAACAACATAACAAAAACACAAAGATCCATACCAACCGAACCCGTGGTTCCTCGATGAAGAGGGGCTTGGTTGGGATAAGCATCCCATCTAGAACATAAAATATTTAAACAACCAGGAAAAATAATAACCAGTGTAGCAACCAGAAAGAACTGAAAGAATGTACACGTTATGGGGTATGGCTATCGGGTTAGACATATCGTATCTGTCATGTAGCAACCAGAAAGAACTGAAAGACAAGAATTTTTAGGAGTTCGAGTTGCTTCTTCATTTTAATCATGTAGCAACCAGAAAGAACTGAAAGGCGTGATCCACTTCCGCCTTTGCAGAAAGAACTCATTGAGAAACTATGTAGCAACCAGAAAGAACTGAAAGCGTAGTCTTTTGGTTCGAATTCTGGTGTTTCTATAGTGTTTACTTCTTGGTAGCAACCAGAAAGAACTGAAAGATTATTACACCATTAATTAGCTCTGACAAGTTGAGGCTAATTCCAGGTAGATTATAATAAATAATAAGTAGTAAGATGTGTACTATACGCGTTATTGCCTCGAACGGTGTACATGTGTATATTATGCAGATGTAACTATACGTACAGCTATTAAACCAGCTGGGAAAGGAGGAAAAAATTACTAGCATGGACAACAAACAAATAGAGAGAGTGGATAAGTATGGCTCAAGAATTCTATGAGGATAGGGATGGGGAGAATAGTAGGAGAGTAGTAGGGGGGTCTAGCGTTACCCCGGATAAGAGCCTAGTATTCGATAGGGATAGACGTGTAATCCTTCTTGCTAGGAAGAGGTTTTTACCGGAGGACATTGTCGCGTTCAGGTTTGCTAAGGTTCTTGAGGAGAGCAGGGTAGGCTACGTAGTGGTTGCTGGTTACACAGCGATACTCTTCGGTAGGGGTAGGAGGAGCGACGATATCGACTTCGTACTCGAAGAGCTCGATGAGGAGAGGTTTGTAGAGCTGTGTAGGAGAGCCCGAGAAGCAGGCTTTACGCTGATGCGGGGAGATATTTGGTCGGAGGATTCGGTGGAGAAGCTTTATCAAAACTACCTAGTGGAGGGGTATGGTGTTAGGTTCATGTATAGAGACATCGTTCTTCCCAACGTGGAGGTGAAGCTAGCTAGGACAAATATTCACAAGTATGCTTTGGCTCATAGGATAAAGGTTGTGGTGAACGATAAATTTGTAGTTAGAATATCGCCTCTAGAGCTACAGATAGCCTACAAGCTGTACCTGGGCTCCGGGAAAGATGTTGGAGATGCAGTATTCCTCTACACGTTATTCAAAGACTATATAGACCGTGAGGAGCTAGAGAAATGGTGTACAATGCTCAGAATAGACTGCAGAATACTAGAGGAGGCGAGTAAGCCTTGACGCCTAGGTCTCTGCTTGAGGAAGTTGAGGAGGAGCGTAGGAGGAACCTTGAGGATATTATTAGGCATGCTAGGTGGGAGGCAGAGATGGTTAAGAGGCTGGGCATGAAATGGTTCGAGATACGGGACAAATGGCTCATCGAGGCATGGGAGGCCGATAAAGAGATATGGAAAAACCCAGAGATAAGAAAGGCGCTGATAAGAGCTGTTCTAGCAAAGGATAAGCTCAAACACAGTGTAAGCCGCCACGAGACCAGCTAATACCGGAAACAACCATCAAGATAACGATACAGCCGCTAAACCTAGCAACAAAGAGGCGAATAAGTATGGCTCAAGGCTTCTATGAGGATAGGGATAAGGAGGCTAGCAGTATCCATTCGACTCTACTACTGGTTTCCAGGGTTCTCGCAGAGTTAGGGCTTAGAGTCTTCATTATAGGTGCTCGGAGCATTATGGTTCACGGGGTGGACTTGGGTAGGGAGACACGGGATTGGGATGTGGCTATTGATAAGCCGTTTACGCCGGAGCTGCGGGATGCTATAACTAGGGAGCTACGCTCCAGGGGCTTCAGGGTTCAGTGGAGGAAGTGGGGGTTCCTAGTAGAGGACGATATTCACATAGACATTAACTATGCTCCACTAATACTCGACAGGGAGTTTATAGATAGGAGCAGAGTGGTAATAGAGAATATCTTACTGCCCTCCATAGAGGACATAGTAGTACTAAAGCTTATGTCGGGTGAAAAGAAGGATATCGATGACGTTAAGAAGATACTTGCCCAGGCATGGGATAGGCTAGACAAGGAGTACCTCTATAGACGGGCTCGGCAGGCAGGGCTTGAGAGGGAGCTGAGAAAGGTATTGAGGAGGCTTGGATTGGGATGAAGCGTAGGTTCCCGGCGAAGATGATAAGGCTTGTCCCCGGGCTGGCTATCCCAGAGTATATGGGGTTTCTGCTAGAGTACTGCGAGCCGGTCAAACATACCAGGGAGGCTATTGAGGCTGGGCACCTACTGAGGATAGACTATCACCCGCCGTACCTACAGCTAAGTTGTAGGGATGTGGAACGGGTCGTGGAGGAAGCTAGGAGGAGGGGTCTCAGGGTCTATAGGGGCAAACAACACGTTACGGTAACAGACGGAGTATACAGGGCGAGGATATACTTGGATAAGGAAGGAGTAAAGCATCATGACAAAGGAAAACGCCGTATCAGAGAAGGTTGGTAACGCTTGTAGAGTTCTCAGTATTAGCATTTTGCCTGGAGATAGTGAGTAGTTCAAGGAAACATACTTTGCCGCCAGTCCTGGTAGGATGGTAGTGGTTAGAGAGTCCTAAATCCTCCCAGTAGAGCCTTCACGGTTTGACAAGTCTCCCGTGGAGAGTAGCGGGACTACTAGAGATGTTGGTGTAGATAGCCTCAAGTAGCGTACCGGGCTAGAGGACTGGGAGAAACCTTTGCTTGCAACGGCCATGTACATGGTTGACCCCCACCCCGAGGACGAGGTGTTTAAGGATATGGAGAGGCTGGCTGAGAAAGGTTTAATCCTCAGAATACCCGTGGGTGATGGGAGGGCTACTACACTGTTCTTAGTGGAATATGATGCTGAGAAGGACTACTTCCCAGACCTCCATTCGCTTAGAATGCCTGTCATAACGAGGCATGATGGTGAGCCGTTCTACAGCTTCCTAGATATCCGGGAATACCGAGTTATAACGAGGCTTAGGAGAGTATTCATGGAGGTCCTAGGAGTCGAGAACCCTAGGATAGACTATGTAAGATTCGAGGTAAGCCTAGACCCCTCGAACATGCCTAGGGTGGAAGCCGTGCTTGAAGACTTGTTCGGCTGGAAGACTAGGGCTTGGATAACCATACTCGAGTACCAGCTGGCTTCAAAGATAAAGTACAAGCTAGGTAAAGACTATGGACCAGACCTAAAGTATAATCTACACGATATACTCAAAGCAACACTCGACCTAAGACTACTAGACCACGTAGACACAGGCAAAGTAAAACAATACATGGGCCCCGTAAAACCAGGGATTATCATGAAAAACCTAGAAGCACTACTAAAACCCAACGCATACAAGATCTGGAATAAAAACTACCACTACACACTAATAAGAAAAAACAAAGCCTAGAAGAAATCATAGAGAAAGTAAAAATTAAACTACAAAAACTAACAAACCTAAACAAGGAATAAACCACAAAATACCGAGAAAATACAGTACTAAAAACAAATAAATACTTATCTGAATCTTATACACTGTATTGTTGATCTATACCAACCGAACCCGGGGTTCCTCGATGAAGAGGGGCTTGGTTGGGATAAGGATACAGGGTTAACCATAAAATATTTAAACAACCAGGAAAAATAATAACCTCAGTAGCAACCAGAAAGAACTGAAAGTCCAAGATAATGTAGATAACATATACGATCTTTTTATTATCATAATGTAACAACTAAAAAGAACTGAAGGAAGGTGTTGTTTAGCTTATAAGCCATAATGCGAGGATGTAGGGTGCTGTGAGTATTAAGTATATTGATGGTGTTAGTGCTAGGAGGTGTATTGTCCATTTCTTCCTATATTTAATCGTGATGTATAATAGTGTGATCACATGCGCCCCTATTATTGGTACTGCATACGTGCATGTAATTGCTAGTATTTGTGGTGGGATGAGGACTATTTGGATTGCTGCAATTATTGGTAAGTTAATTATTGTTAATAAGAATGCAAGGAAGCCTATTAAGAACACGCTGCCCATAGTATACATTGGCCTGTGCCTCTAGCTGTTCTTCCTTATTAATGGTCTGAGGGAGGTGGTTCCTGTTATTTTCTTCCTAACGTATAGTGCTAGTAGGACTAGTATTATTGCTGAGAAGGCTGTTGGTGGTAGTGCTAGTTGTGGTGTTATGTATGCTGGTATGTAGGCTGCATACATTATTATTCCGTAGGTGAAGGATGCATAGTTTGCTATTAGGGTGTACTGTATGATCCTGAATCCATCCCTCAACGTCTTTATATTATTTTTCTGGGATAGGTAGACTATGTATGCTAGGGACTCGATCAGGCTGATCAGCGTTTCTATAACAAGATAGTATAGCATTGCCCATTCAATACCCGTATCTCCATAGAGTATTACTGGCGGGGCTAGAGCTGCACCGGTAAATGTTATAATGTTTACTGCTGTGAAGTAGTGTATCGGTATCCTCGCGGCTTTTGAGACTATGAGATATTCTAATAGTATGAAGGATGGTATGAATAATGATAGGAAGACAGCGGCGAGGAAGGGATCGGTTGGTATGGGTGCAGGCTGAATAATAGTTACGGGTATCGGATCCATTATGAATGGAAACAGTACCATAGGGTTTAGTGAGGTCAATTAGACCCCCTAATAAATTATTTGTATTTAAACATTAATAAATGAATCCCTATTATTGAAGGAAAAAGTGGGATTTGGTTAGAGTAGTGTTTTGGGTATTGGTAGGTAGATTGTCCTGGGTTTTCCGTGTCTAGTATATGTTACCCGGTAGGTTGGCTCTGCTTTAACATAGGCTACGACTGCTCTATCACCTATTAATGGGTAGTTCCTCGTTACTAGCACCGTTCTCTTATCCAGTATTTCAACACCCATCCCAGCCATGTCTCCGAGATTTACGGGTATTGATGAAAAAGTCGGTTCAACCTCTTCTATGGATTCGGCTTGAAATGTTCTCAGTTTTAGAAGCCCCCACCTCTTCTTCCCAATCCTAATATATCTTGGAACAATCCTACCGGGACCGTGTATTATTACCGTCCTATACGTAGAACCCGGTGCTGCAGCGTAGTAGTGTACTTGTAGTGGGTGAGAATACTTTGCCCTAATCTTGTATTTCACTAGTGTCTCCGGCTGAGTCGTTAATAGTAGCCGTGTATACTTAACCCTCAACGGCTCGGCCGGGTACGCGTATAATTCATTATTCACTGCTTCCTCGACAACACTATACCTAGGCTTTCCGAGGGATAGCATTGATTCGGATGAATAGCCTAGCAGCCCATATATTAATGGGTAGTTGTGTATGTAGCCGCTGGTCCTAATCACTGGGCCGGGCGAGGTTATAGCTAATTCCTTCTTAATACTAGTCTGATGCTTCGAGAACACTAGTAGACCGTGCAGTTCTAGATCTGTTATCAGTATCTTCTTCAACCCTGCTTCTTCCTCTTCCCACCCTTACCAGCATCACTGGATGCTTTCCCAGCAGCTTTCTCGAGGACTTCCCTCTTCACCCGTGCATCGCTCCATGCATCCTTAACCGTCTCCCTTAGATCAATCGTCTTCCTAACCAGGTCCTCCAACCCCTCGACAATAATCCCTACTGCACCCGGTGTTTCCTTGGCCCAATTCTTAACGATCTCCGCGTAGCCCCGCACCGGTTCTTTTG
>JALWZC010000064.1 GCA_027002875.1 Desulfurococcales archaeon | reverse complement strand
ATTATAGGTTGTTTGGGATTAAGCCTTCCCGTGTTATTTCTAGTTATTGCTATTCTGTTTTCAGGCTTGAACCATATATTGGTTGTAGGTATGACTGCATTTACTGCTATGCCCGGTGGTATCGCCTTGTCGAGCCACTAGCTTCTATTGATAAATTACTGTTATACTGGGAAAAGGTCGCGAGGAGGCTCTCCCAGACAAGTCTTCCGAAACCATACTTTCGACTATCTACTCTAACCGAGCCCTTCCAGGAGGGAGTCGAGGATAAGATCTTTGCATCCTATAAGATGCTCGAGATCGCTTATCGCTACCGGATCCCCGTTGTAATAAATACTAAGTCAACCCTATTCCTAAGGGATCCATGGATAAGCCTCATCAACAAGCTCGCCGATGAGAAGCTTGTACTGGTACAGGTTAGTATCGGCCTTCGAGACGATGGGCTAGCGAAGCTTTTAGAGCCTGGAGCTCCACCACCGACTAGTAGGCTTGAAGCAATTGATAAACTATATGAGCAGGGTATACCAGTCGTACTCCGCCTCCAGCCATTAATACCGGGCCTCGAGGATGAACATTTTAGGGTTCTAAGGGAAGCACTGTCCACTGTGAAGGGTGTCATTATTGAATCCCTCCGGCTCCCATGGAATATCCTCGTTAAACTATACGATCTACTGAGCTCTATGATCAGTATTGGATTTGATCCTAGTATTTGGACAAAGTATACTGTGGAAGCCAGAGACCTCTATACTCCAATTAAAGAATGGAAATCGAGGATGTATAGTATGGTTAAAGAGGAAACAGGTAGAGCGGGTATACCGTTAACCACGTGTAAAGACTACCCATTAACAATGACGACAGACTGCTGCCTATTCTGGGTAACCGGTAATAGAGAGTATGGTGTTCGTGAGACTATTAGGGAGAGGAAATATGGTTTAAAACCTAGTCATGCAACGATTATCGGTAGGGAAATGATCGATAAATACCCTAACCCGATCAGGAAGATCCTCAGACTCCACAGTAACAAGCTGGATAAAATATTGATGAACGGGACCGATCCATTAAGAGAAGCATAACTAAGCCCAAACGAATCATTCATAGAACTAATTACTAATATTAACACTTCAAAAACTATACATGTATAACTGGTGGATTAAATTGAAGAATGAAAACAATGTTTACCGGGAAGCCTTGAAGAAGATCTTGGAGTTTAGAGCCCGCGATCGTGTGAGGATGAGTTCTCGCAGATTAGAGGATTCTATAAGGATCGGGCACTTAGCTAGGCTACTCTTCAATAAAACCTATGAGGTGGTTAAATGGGAGGGGGAGGAGAGGGTTTTAAAGATGAAAAATCGAGACTAGTGGATGAGCTATTCAGGAATTACGGTAGTTTTAGGGAGAAACTACTCGGGGAGAGGGATGAAACTAAAAGGTACATGTTATTCATCGGGTTCCTCAATGAATGGTTTCAGAACCTTGAACTAGGTTATATCGTTATTACCGGAGGTTTCGCCGTAGAATTATTAACCGGCCGGGCTTACCGTACTATGGATGTTGATGTTATAACTAGTAATCCATTAGTAGCCGATGTATTAGAGGGCTTCCTGTCTAGAATTAGTGAGAGGATCGCAAGCGGATACCTCCCACTCGATGAAGTATTAGCCGTTAAGAGTATAGATATCGTTGCTACAGCATATACTAGGCGTAGAAAACCAGTTACTATCATAGTTGATGAATACAAGATATACATTGATCCCCCGGAGGAACTCATAGTATCATATCTTGCATCGTGGAAACATAGGGGTTCAACGGTTGATCGGGATAAGGCTTTATGGCTATTAATAAGGCTGAATGAAAGACTCGATCACGAATACCTAAGGGAGAGGGCTAGGATGGAGAATGTAATCGATAAACTAGATGCTTTATACAAGGCGTTACAGAGTACATAGAATAATGACGTTACAAATAGGGATTAATAGGTGTAGCCTATGCGTGGGGAAGCACGTAGATGGCTGGAAGAAGCCTTATGGGATCTTGAAACTGCTAAAATACTCTTGGGGGAATAAAAGGTATAATGCAGCAGCATTCTACGTCCACCAAGCAGGGGAGAAAGCCGTTAAGGCATTATTATATAGTGTAAATGAATCCTCGTGGGGTCATAGTGTTCGGATACTCTCAGAAAGATTCTTTGAAAAACTGGGTACACCCCCCTAGGGAAGATTTACTTCGGGATAGTAGGGAACTAGACAGGCACTACGTACTAGCCCGTTACCCGAACGCTCATCCCGCCGGTATTCCACACGAAGCTTATGATGAAGAAACAGCTATTTAGGCTTATGAAGCCGCTAGAAGGATTGTATCCTTTGCTAAGGAGTATATTTTGAAAGGGGTCGAATAGTGTTGGATGATCCCCTAGTTGAAGCTGTAAGGAGGATCGTTGAAAGGTTTAAGCCGAAGCTCATAATATTGTTTGGATCTAGGGCTCGGGGAGACTGGGTTCCAGGCAGTGATTATGACTTGTTGATCATTGGAGATTTCACTGAGAAGTTACTGGATAGGATCGATAAAGTACTGGAAGCTATAGAGGATTTACCAATACCTATGGAACCCCACCCGTATACTGTTGAGGAAGCTGAAAAGATGCTCTTAAAGGGTAATGTATTGATTATTGATGCTCTCGAGGAGGGTAAGCCCTTATATATTGGTTCTCCGAGTGTTTATAAAAGGCTGTTAAGCTTGTTGGAGATGCTTAAGAAAAGGGGGCTTCGGAGGAGTAATACCTCGATAATTCTACCCGAATAAACCGGCTTCGAAACTATTGATCAAGGAGGCTCAGTTTCCTGATCCACTTATTGATCTCATCTAAGGCTTCTAGTATTTCCTTATCCCATGTCGACTTTTTCAACCCGTAGCTTAATGCTTCAATATACTTTACGAGCTTCCTCTTCTCATTCTCTGGTAGGTATGGTAGCTTGGTATAGTGTACTAGTATTTCGATCAGTGCGGCTTCTCCCCGGTGATAAACTCTCGGATACCTAGTGGTTATGATCGTTTTCAATGGTTTAAGTATAGCTTCCAAGTATTCCTTTTCATCCCTAGTTTCTTCGAGCCCTACAGGTATGCATGCGTTACAGTTCTTTATACAGGGCCATCCTTCACCTATATTTGTGTATTCTACTTCTCTGTGGAATACGGTCTTGTAGAATAGTATTGGGTCGGTTGTTATGCATAGGCTTAGCTTCTTTACTTCGTTATTGATTATGTATTTGTAGAGCCTGCTCGTCTTGTATATTTTGCACCATAACTCATCGTCTTTAAGGATCACTCCCAGAGGCATAGCGTAATAGCCATTAATTGTTTCGGCTATTATTATAGTCTCATTATACCCCTTATCCGTAAAGCCTAGCTTCTCAAGATCCATAATCTACCGGAGCCCCTTGACCGATGTTTTACTTTCAGTCCAGCGTGATTAAAGAATTGATCTTTACCTCTCCGAGTTCTCTTCTTAGTTTCTCTAGTGTTTCCCGGTATGATGCTAGTAGTTCTACCCCCTCAACCCGGGCTCCAGTTTTCTGTGCTATGCTGTATAGTGTTCTTATTGTTCCACCCGTCCATGCTATATCATCGACGATCAATACTTTGTCTTCACTTGTTATCAGTCCTCCAGGTATTGATATGAAGATCCTCATTCTCAGGGTTATTTTCGTGATGGTAGCGTGGTATGGTTCTGTTATCCCGTTCTCGAAGTATGCGTTTCTAACCCCAAAGACTAGTCCTTTACCAGTTATTATTGATAGCGTTGATGCTATTACTAGTCCTCCACCCTCTATGGTTAGTATCTTTGTGAATTCCCTCTTGATTAATTTCTTCACCATTTGTATTACAGCATAATGTAGGAGGTATGGTTTCCTACCAATAACCCAGTTAATATCCGGGACTCCCTTACCCCTGCTCGTTATTGCTTTCTTCAACTCCTCCAACGGATCGATTAGCTTTATGAGTTTGGGCATTAGTTGGTTTATTCTTTTCAGGCTCGGCACTAGCTGGTAGTTTGCGTATTTACTAATTGTTGGTATGTCGATTCCCAGAATACTCGATAATTCCCTAAGCGTATAGTGATCTCTAAGCATCCTCAACAGAGATTGAAACTCCATCTTAGCTAGTAAAGGGTTTAAAGCCAGTACCATCCCCTCAAGCAAGATTATTCATTGCCCAGTTAAATTCTTGGATATAATATAAGGGTTGTCAATCAAAATATATTACATTAACCCTATCAATTGAAACAATGCGAAAACACGATTAGTTATCCGGGGGGAGTTGTGCTTTAACGGGTTTTATTGACTGGTGGGTGACTAAGTACCGCTGGATTACTGGGCTACTGGGCATTGATCCGGTGAGGGATTATGCTGCTAGGGATAAGCTATGGGAACTACTCAAGGATTTCAAAGATTACCGCAGAAGTATCGCGGATTTAATACGTAACAAAAACATTATTGTTCTTGGCGCCGGTCCCAGCCTAGATGAAATGATCATGGTGCTATACGAGCATAGGCATTGTCTACACGATAGCGTTATCATAGCGGCGGATACCGCTGTTAAACCCTTAGTCCTTAACGGCTTGATCCCGGATATTATTGTTAGTGATCTGGACGGTGACCTCGATTCGTTAATGTATGCCGCTGATAAGGGTTCGATACTTGTTGTACACGCCCATGGGGATAATATTGATCGAGTTATGGAGTATGTTCCATTATTCATGGAGAATAACTACCGGATCATTGGAACTACGCAGGTTGAACCATTAGGAGGGATCGTTAATTATGGAGGGTTTACGGATGGTGATAGAGCAGTATACCTCGCCTTACACTACGGCCCGGCTAGGCTCATTATTGGGGGTATGGATTATGGACATACTATTGGGAAGTATTCAATATTCAAGTTTAAAGAGAACCCAGCAGGCTATTATGCTAAAATAGTTAAACTGGAGATAATGAGGGATCTACTAGGGGAAGCCGCCTGCAGATCAAATACTCCAATATATAACTTCTCCCATTCTAGGTACAAGTGCATGGTTAATTACCCGTTGGAGAGGGATTTATTATTGAGTATTTTAAGGATGCCTAATATGTAAATATTCCTAGTCTTCCACTGGTAATTATTGCCGAGTGTGGTGGTTTATTCCTTGGATAATGGAGAGATTATAGTTGGTGTATCCGGCTACGATTTCGACGCAGCCCACTACACGGAGCATAGTACAAGGAAGTGTTTAAACCTGCACGGGCACACGTATAGGGTTAATGTTAGGGTTAAGGGCTGGATTAATCCCGGAACCGGGATGGTTCTGGACTTCCTCGAGTTGAAGAGGATTGTTAAGAGCGTTATTGATGACTATGATCATAAGCTAATCGTTCCAAAGAAGGATCTCGATAAGCTTAGGCTCGAGGGACCTTTTAACACGGTGTTGAAGGTACTGGATTACCCCTATGCTACAACGGAGTATATAGCGTTGAGTATTGCTAGGGAAATATATGATAGGCTGAGGCTGCCGGTGATGGTTGAATTATATGAGGGATCTAGGAATCACGTAGTAGTATACTACCCTCCCGATAGGTGGTCCGGTATTGAGCAGTGATCTACCCGATATACACGTGGAGAAGCCTGAGATCCAGCTGAGCATTGATTGGGCCGGTATAAAGGGTTACATGGCTCATGTAAGGATTTGCAGTCTAGACTGTAGGGACCACCTACTAGTTATAGATGCGAGGGTCAACCTCCCCAGTAATCTTAGAGGAGTACATATGAGTAGGTTCATTGACGCCATTAGGGGGGAGGCAAGCCGGGAACATGACTCTATTAGGGGCTTCCTTATAAGCCTCGCAGATAAATTATTGATCCTTCACAACTATGCTGAGAGGGTATATGTTAAGGCTAAAACAACTCTCCTACACCGGGAACTATACGTTGAGACAACCCGTACATTAATCACTGGAGGGGATGGTTTTAGGAGGGAGACGTTAAAGATTAGCTTCCACGGAATAACCCTCTGCCCATGCCTCCAAAACGTTTACAGCTACCTCGAGAAAACACCCCTCGAGAAATCCCCGAGCCATATGCAGCGTGCAAGGATAACTGTTAGGCTAACAGGCCCAGAGATCCCGGTTGATCCCGGGGGGCTCGTAGATACTGTTGCACCGGCCTTCTCAGCCCTACCTAGAGGGAGGCTTAAGAGGCTAGAAGAATACATGCTTGTCAAAGAAGCCCTCCATAACCCCCGCTTCGTCGAGGACGCCGCCCGCTACGCAGCCGCATTAATAGCCGAGACATATAATGACAAGCTACCGCCGGAAACCCTTGTATACGTAAAAATTGTAAGTCATGAAAGCATACACCCCTACGATACAGTTGCGATCATACAGTCTAGGCTTAGGGAAATACTGGAAAAAGCTAGTCGGGGTAAATCTTAACCCTTGCCCCACGATTCAACGTTTCGGCTAGGAATACATCCGCATTAATACCTGCTTCCAGGATCTTCTCCTTCACTCTACTCAGTATAAACCCTGGTTTATCCCTCTTGCTGATTAATCCATAGATTGCTGGGCCCCAACTGCTCTGCCCATAACCATAAACCCCTTTCTCCCCTCTTAGTATCTCGATGATCTCCTCGGCTTCTCTACAGCACCATAAACCGCCTTGTTTATGGGAGAAGTATTCTCCGGTATATTCCTGTATAAGCTTGACCCCCTCACCGATCAACCTGCAATTCCCACTTATTACTCCGGGGATTATCAGTGTGTGTAGTGCCCGGTAAGCCTTGTACTGTAGGCTTCTAGGTGGTTTCCAAGGCTTAGCTAGTATAGGGGTTTCCTCTCCCTCGCTCAGCCCCCTAATCCTTTCCGGTATTACTACTATAAACAGACAGTTCCGCGGAAACCTATATCTCCCAATCAACACCGGGTAATCCTCGATCCTCTTCGGCGGCTTGACTTCACCATTGATAATGGGCCTACCAGCATCGATCACTAAACCGCCATGCTTGAAGACGCCCGTACCAATGCCTGATACAAACCCCCTACCAAGCATTAAGCCAAGCCTATAAACATTAACCCGCTTAACGCCTTGCAGTTTAAGCAGAGGCATTCCCAGTCCAAGCATTAACTGAGTAGTAGAGCCCAGCCCGGCGTGTCGGGGGATAGCAGACTCAACGGTCACCCGGAAACCATGGAAACCGAGTCTTTCAGCAGCATTTCTTATAACGGGCTCAATGGGAACATCAGTCTTATTAACTACTACAAGGTCCCGGCCCGGCTCCACGATAAGCCTAAAACCAGGCTTATTAATACCTACACCGAGCCCTCCAAAGGCACGATTATTATCCATAAACAAGTAGAACCCAAGATGTAAACGTGAACCGGTTTCAACCAATACCTTCAATTTCTCCGCCTCTAAAACAATCGGTCTAGCCGGGGTTATTGATTAAGTGTATGCTTTCTCAGTTTCAAAGGTTCTTTAGGCTGGAAAAGTGGTTTTTCCTGGATGTAGTTTTTACCTATTCGCAGTGCTTCCTCAGCCTTAGCTATCTCTGATCCTAGATAGTAGGCGTGGCTTAGGCTTGATACTAGTTTATTCCTAGTAATATATTTTCCTAAGTCTGATGCATTCTTGGCTCGTAGGAGTTTTTTACCGTATTTACCGATGTATAGTGCTTCTATAACCCCTACTTCATGGTTGACCCTTATCTTATAGATTCCCACCGGGTCTATTCTAGGCTTCTCAGCTATTCTTGGAACATCAACTACCTCGGCATCCTCTGCTTCAAACTTCATCGTTACCGTTTTCTTATCTTTAAGTATCAAGAGGTCTAAGCCAAGATCCTTAGGGGGTCTTCCCAGTTTATAGGCTATGCTGACCATTTGTGAAGCGATCTTCAGCTCCCTCGTAGATCCCCGGGTTTTAGTGCTTGCTTCAGCGTTTAACAGTAGGCTAATACCTGCTTCGAGTGCATGCAGTACTAGTAGCATGTTCATACCGGGGCTGTCGGCGTCTACTAGCTCGGTAATATTGCCGACGCCCATCATTAACGGGTATTGGGGATGCTTCTCTGATAACCTCTTATAAGTGAATAGTGTTTCCAGCGGCTTCCCAATAACCGGTAGGTCTAGGACCGGGTCTAGTATTGGATGCTCATAACCCATTTTAAGGGCTTTTTCCAGGAGCTTCTCGAGAATCATAGTCCTCGTAGCCGGGTTTTCTGGGAGCTTGTTTTCTTGTGGTGTTAGGGGTATTAGTACTGTGGGAACCCCCCGGTTCCTATGGTCAACACCATCAATATTAGAAAAACAAATACTTAGAACGAGTGAAGCACCAGCATTTACAGCAGCGTTTATCTCTGATGGTATTAGTGAATCAATAGCGACCGGTACATCGTACTCCTCCCTTATAAGCCTCACTAACCGGTAGGCTTCACCTGGGTGAGGGTTTAATGGTTCAAGCCCGATGCTTATAATATCAGCTCCATCATCCAGTAGCCTCCCAGCCCTACCCAATAATTTAGCCTTTGTCAGCCTGTGGGCATTACTGATCTCAGATATAACCCTGAAGGGCGGGGGCCTTATCGGGATTACTAAGCCTCCGTAAATCCAGCCCTTCTCCAAGGTTTCAGCTTCAAGCTCCTCGAGAATCCTCTTATTACGCTCATAAGCCTGCCTAGCCAATATGTTATCAGCCGGCTCATCCGGGGATAAAACGCTCAATGGATCATCTAGGCCCAGGATCAACGGTAAATCATCGGCGTGCACAGGCCCCTTAACAGCTGGAACACCAAGCTTCTCAGATATAATCCTAGCAGAACCCCGGCAAAGCCCAGGTATAATTATCAAATCATACTTACCAACATCTACTCGAAGCCTTGAAAGGCTCTTAGCAATGTCCTCAGTAGACAGCAACGCTATAACTTGAACAGGTAGCTCAACAACATCCACTGTATGCTTCGACTTAGCTCTAGCAAGAACTTCTTCAACAATCCCTCTCGCAAGCCTACCCGTAACGAGCAGAATTCTCAACTACCCGCTAACCCCCCTATAATTCAGGTATAACCTCCATGTATAAGACTTGTTTAAAAATAATATTCACCACCTATAAGGACTCTCATTATTCCCCGGAGAAGTTTCAGCGCCTTTACATGCTGATCGAAATACTTCAAGTTACCCTTATTTAAAATAGCTCTGAAAACAGTTAGTTGTTGTTCTCTAGATATTTTCCCCCAAGCATTCTTAGAGTTATTCTCCCCTGAAATGCTTACTCCTAAGTCTTTAGCGAGTTGTACTAAGTGGTCTTCAATAGTGTGTTTACTAGTCGGCTGTTCATTTATACCATTAACAACAATAATTACTCCCGCATCCCTACCGCCATACCTTAACGAGACTACCGCTACTCTTTCAGACAGGTCTATAGGGTTTGATGTAAGCTTTTTATTTATTAAACCTGCCAGATCCTTTAATGAATAGTCCTCCTGATCAATTACTACGAGAAGAGATCTATATCCCAACGATATATAGTGTTGAATATAGTCGAAGACCGATATATGTTTATAATTAGGGAATAACAAGTCAACTATGAATCCATGGTTTAGAACACTGCATAATAGAGCTATTACAATGTTATCAGGACTCCCATTAGCAACAATAACACCAACACTACTCGAAGGAAAACTGCTTAACGTGTCAAAGCGTCTTAATTCACACAAAATACGTATAATCTCAATACTAAGCCTATGATTAGGATCCCTTGGATAAACCTTCATATTCTCACATCAATACCCAGATCAATAAATTTCTCTAACTCTCCATAAGATAACGGGGTAGTTTTCAGGTAACCCCCGGTAAGCTCCAACTTAACAATACGGGCATTTTCAACTATACCGCTAAGTAGCCGGGCCGCTTCAATACTGTGAGTAGTAACAACAACCTGTTTACCATTATCGACAAGATCAACTAGTTGATTCGCGATATATACAAGGCTTCTGGGATTCATACGCGCCTCAATATCATCCCACAGTATTAGATCGGGATTCATGTACTCAACTAACAAGCTGAAAATTATCAACAACTGTATACCTTCACTGAGATCCCCGAGCCTAATCCTAGAACCATCACTAAGCCTCACCATAAGAGCATAAGATCCGCCACCGAAGGGTTCATTAAGGATATCGGTAAGATCAAGATTCACAATCTCAGAAAGGGATTTAGCAACTTTTGCTGTCAAGCCGGAACCAGAAAGCTCGATCCAATTTCCATATAATAAACTTATAGGTATCGGATATGATGTTATCTCGGATGAACAAAACATTATGAAGAGAGTACTCAGATACGATTTTGCCTTTAAGCGAATATTTATCTAGTTCGGCAACGGGTTTCGCTGGAGGTTCTAGTAGTTCGTTTATACCTACATCTATTATATCCACAATATCTACATCTATGTCAAACCTATAGTCAGTTCTCTCAGATCGAATTTTAGATTTGTTTTTTATTCATCTTTCTTTCCTGGATAAATATTGATAGCATTCTTTTCTCGGATTTCAATATGATCGATGTTATGGTGTTATTCTCTTCAAGTTCTATACTCCCTACATTTGTTTTTGATCCATATCTATAAATTAAATGGAGTAATCCCTGACTATTCAGTGTTTGATGTAGCTCGCTGAGTATCTGAAAAAGTATTTTTATTATATAAGGGTTTTGTTCCATGTGTTAACAATAAAGCTTCGAGCACAGTTGTCTTCCCAGAACCATTAGCGCCTATAAGAATTGTTAGCGGAGAGAGTTCTAATTTCCCTTTTCTTATGCCTCGGAAGTTGTAAAACCTTATTTTTCTGATCATGTTTGAATCACAGGCGATCAATTATATTCTATCCATGATATTCATTGGAGTTTTACCAGTTATAGAGTTTACGATAATTACACTATCTCTCATTTCCTAGAATAGATGCATTTTTCCTGCTTAATGTAATAAATCAATCTACCTCTACTACCTGCTATAGTATTCAGGGTAACGTTATTCGAATTCTTCTTCTAGGTAGGATTTAGAGGCTTCTCCTGGCTTTGCTTCTTTGCGGTTTTTCAGTTTACTTAGTTTCTCAACATGTTGCTTGAGGGCTTTTCTGATTCCTTCCAAAGAGGTTCTTCCCCTCGAATTTAGCTAGCGTTTTATTTTTTAGTTGTATGGTTTGTTTTTATTTGTAATTTGTGTATAAATTGTGTGTATTTTAGACAAATCCTTTTATATTCCCGGCAAACATACGAATTGATCGGTGGGATAAATGGATACGCGCCTAGTATCTATTGGGATAATTCTATTAGTTGTTGGAATCGCTATCGGGTATGGGGTTTCAGCAGTAGCCCCAATAGCTACGAGGACAGTTACGACAACTGTCCCGGGACCTACTAAGACTGTTACATCAACATATACTACGACACAGTCGACAACTATTACGAAGACTATGGAGGAGAAATATACTATTAAGCTAGCCTATAATCCCAGGGTTGGATTATACCTTACCGACGAGAACGGTATGACACTGTACTTCTTCGCGAAAGACTATGATGGGCAGAGCCATTGTAGCGGTGAATGCGCTGCTAAATGGCCAGTGTTCTATGTGGAGGATATTAATCCATCACCAGGGCTTAATAAGAGCGATTTCGGAGTGATTACGAGGCCTGACGGGAAGAAGCAGATCACGTATAAGGGCTGGCCGCTATACTACTTCTTCATGGATAAGAAGCCCGGAGATATTAATGGCGAGGGTAAGAAGGGGGTATGGTTCGTTGCTAAGCCAGACTACACCGTTATGATTGCCGTCAAGGAAGGAATCGGAATGTACCTAGTAACACCGGAAGGTATGACGCTATACTACTTCGCAAAGGACAACTATAGCATGAGCAACTGCTACGGACAATGCGCTGTTAAATGGCCACCGTATGGTGACAATAAGCTAGTAATACCCTCAACGCTAAACATTACTGATTTCAACTTCATACTCCGAGATGATGGGAAGATACAGCTAGTCTATAAGGGTCACCCATTATACTTATGGATAAATGATCACAAGCGTGGAGACACTACGGGGCAGGGAGTTAAGAACGTCTGGTACGTAGCCTACGTCAGCGGAATAATACCATCAGATTAACGATATTAGCCTAATTGATCACATTCATTTTTCACAAACCTTATAGTCCCGGCAATACCCATATGTGGATAATTGGAGAAGGGGTATTGCCGGGAAATGAAAGATATTTCAAGGTTTTGGTGAAGTGGTTGTTTGAAGCAAGCAGGGGAGGGCCTACTCGTGCGAGGATCATACTCCTATTAATGGAACACCCCATGAATATTAACCAGATAGCAAGGAGATTAGGATTGAATTATAGGACGATCCAGCACCACCTTGGAGTACTCGAGAAGCACGGAATAGTTGAAAGATTAGGGGACGGGTACGGCTTCCCATATTTTTTGAGTGTTGAAGCATTGAACATGATCGATTACATAGAGGAATCAATATGCAGGGTTCTAGGTGATAAGGATTGTTCACGTTCTGGGACATATTAAACATACTATTAGTAATCGAACTACTCCTTTCCGGAGTACTATTCTACCTAGTATACCGTTTGTTCAGTAGGCCTATTGGGAAGAGGCTTGTATTGTTAGCGGTTGTGTTCATGATTCAAAGCATAATAACCTTCCTCTCCGCAACCAGTTGGAGGAGCCAAGGGTATGGTGCAGACGTATCGATTCCGCTGATAGTTATGGAGGCAACGATTATAGCCGGGATCACTATATTGATAGATATTACAAGATACTAATATGCATTGAAGCACATAATACTTTGACGATACAGGTAGTCCCAGACAGGTTATTCCCGACTGGGTGTATACAGTGAATATTTTCTGGGCGATCACCGGTGCTGGCTGCTGCCTCAGAGATCTAACAGGTTTCTTCCAGGATCTAGCTAGGGTGGGTCACCGAGTAACCATCGGCCTCAGCCTTTGGGGCTACCGAGTAGCCAGAATCTACGGGGTGTTACCAGTTCTTAGGAGGATTGCTGATGGAAGCTATTATAGGGAGCTACTAGTGGGTGATCAGGGCTTCTACTATACTGGTAGGTTTAACCTTGGAAGATACGGATTAGCCGTTATAGCTCCTGCTACTGGGAATAGTGTTGCTAAAATGGCTCTTGGAATAGCCGATACGCTGCCGACACTGGTGTTTGCGGAGGCTGGTAAGTCTGGTGTACCAGTAGTTGTTTATCCATCTGATCACCTGGGCCCGGATGGCTACGCTGTTAGCGAGGCTCCATGCATGATTGATCGGGAGAAGTGTACATGCATAGATGAGACAGGCTATTGCCCAGCTATGAATGCCTGCCCAGTGGATGCTATAGTTCTAGTATCCGGTAAGCCGCGCATAGACCTCTCAAAATGTACTGGATGCGAAGCCTGCGTCAAAGCCTGTATCCATGGAGCTGTCAAGTGCTGGGAGAAGGTAAGTGTTAAGCCGAGGAGGATCGACTTATTGAATATTGAGAAGCTAAAAGAATTCAGAAACGTATATGTTGCAGATAGTCTAGAAGAATTGAAAAGACTCGTAGCAGGGTTGATCGGGGATGGGTAGGGCTAAGCGTGCACTAGGAATAGATCCGGGAACAGGCTCCTTCGACCTAGTAGTCGTTGAGGGGCCCCGCGTCGTCTGGGAGAAGAGTATTCCAACCCGGAGGATCGCCGCTGAACCGCACAGCCTAGTGGAGGCAGTCCATGAAGCAGGCAGGGTTGACCTCATAGCGGGTCCATCCGGCTACGGAGTCCCGGTTACATGTAATGAAGACATTATTGACCCAGCAGCCTTTGCTCTAAGGATACTACTACTGACTAGGCCTGAAGACCTCGAGGAGGGGCTTAGAGCGGGTGATCCAGGGATCTATGTTTATAAAGCCTTGATGGATGCCGTAGTCGAGTTTTGGAGGGAGAAGCTACCAGTATGTTATATCCCCGGAGTCATACATTTACCCACAGTCCCCCGATACAGGAAGATCAATAAGTTGGATATGGGTACAGCCGATAAACTATCAGTTACAGTACTGGGAGTCTATGATGAATCCCGGACACATAATGTAAGCATCGAGGAGACGAGGTTTATACTCGTAGAAATGGGCTACGGCTACAATGCAGTCATAGGTGTTAGGGATGGATTAATAATCGACGGATACGGGGGAACACTAACACCAATAGGCGGGTTAACTATTGGGCCCCTGGATATGGAGCTAGCAGTACTGGGGAAGACGTGGAGGAGGTACGACGTATTCCACGGCGGATTAATGGATATATGCAGAGCAAGAAGCATCGAGGAAGTAATCGAGGAGAAGAATAGTGATCCAGAGTGTAGAGACGGGTACCGGGCAATGATCGAGTCAATAGTTAAGACTACACGTATGATCGAGTACAGCGTTGGGAGACCGATGGATATAGTGTTATCTGGAAGACTAACCCGATACCCCGAAATACTAGAAGACGTAACAAAGGAGCTGGAATCAATAGCGCCAGTGAGGAAGTTAAACCCGTTACCGGGAGCAAGGATAAGCAAGGAAGCCGGGCAGGGATACGCAATAGTAGGAGAAGGGCTAGCAGGAGGATTCTTCAAGGAATTAATAGATCACATGAAAATAAAGAAAACTCGGGGAACAGTACTAGATCATACCTACCATGCGAAGTTTATAGGAGTAAGAGACGAGCTGAGGAGTATATTGGGGAAGTCAGTTAAAAATAGGAAATACTGAATACTCATCGTTATCCCTAAGAACCACACATTTTGCTTAATTATTCGATCCAGTATCTATAGCTATTCCTAAACAATCGAGAAGAAAAATGTTTCTATGCTATTATTTTAAGGAACTGATCCAGGCTGTATACCTGTATATTATACTTTGGTGCATTGTCCAGTATATCCTTATCATTACTGGTTATAGGCATCTCTAGTTGTTTTGCTAATGCTATATAGGATGCGTCATATACTGTAATATTATTATTTATGGCTATGTTTATTACATCACTTATATCCATATCTAGTAGTCCATGTATAGTTAAGTATTGTGATAGCCTAATAGCTAGTGCGCAGGAGCGAGAAGCTATTTCATCATCGATCTTTTTGAGCTTGGTACATGCTTTCCAGAAGGCATTGCAGGCTTCATATAGTGTTAGATCTAATATATGGAATCGGTATTTTTGAATTATATTCCGTAGCCTACTCTTCAATATTAATATTAGTGGGACGTAAACACTTGCATCGACGACAAACATCGAATTCTTCACCTGGATTTCCGTTCTTCATCTATGAGTTTTGAAATCTCGTATGGATCAATCTTCTCGGCAAGGATGCTGCCTACCTCCTCTAGCTCCTTGTCAATTGCTTCATCCTCTAGCCGCCTAGCCTCTTCGACAAGTTTTTCCCTGACAAGCTCTGCAATGTTTACACCGTGCTTTTCAAGTCTCTCTTTAACCCATTTTGGAATGCGAACACTAACAACTACGCTCATAACTAATCACAGTATACAACTTGTATACAATAACGAATAAGGATTTCGGTTATTTAAATATTAAAAACAGCCTAGACTCGAATAATGTAAGGTTACTAATGGAAATTGTTGGTGTTATAACGTATCATATTTTCAGCTAGGGATTTTTTATAATAATCTTAAGAAAGGTTGGGATATATGGCTAAGTGATATTTCTTTGAATTAATAGTATATTTTGTTGTGAATTACTATGGAAGCAGTTTTCTCAGCTGATCTGCTAGTGATACATATATTATTGCTATTATTGGCTGTATTGCGGGTATTAGTGCTGCTGGTAGCGCTGCTACTGGGCCTATTGCTAGTAGTGATATTGCTGCTGCTACGCTTTCATTCTTTGTTAGTGCGATAAAGGCTATTCCCATGTGGTCTTCATACCTAATCCTTAACAGTTTTGACCCGATTACTAGTAGGGCTATTACTATTGCGTATATTGCTAGTTCTCCAAGTATTATCCCAGCCGCTATCCATGGTTTTGATACTAGTATTCCTGCTTTGAAGCTTATTAGTAGGAATATTAGTATTAGCATTGCAATCATTGTTACTAGTGATAGGTATGGTTTCAATGCTTCACTGATCCTTCCCTGGATGCATTCACAAGCATTTTCGAGGTATTCTGCTAGTTCCTCTACATTCTTAACGTGTTCTGGTAGTTGTTTACAGCCGTATCCGTGGTGGTTTTTATCCCTCAGTATCTTCCTAGCCCTCCTCTTAACTAGATAGTACCTTGTCAATTGCCCTAGTACTAGTGGTGCTATTAGGGCTATTGTTATTGATTCTGCTAGTGCTGATAATGGTATAGATACTGATACGGTTGACGCGTATAGTGATATGTATGCTGGAGCCACTACTAAGGCTATGAATATGCTTAGTATTGCTAGTAGTGTTGCTAGCTCAATGTTCCCCTCAGCTAGTAATGCATAGGCTATCGAAGCACTGGATGCCGGAACGGTGTTTGCAGCTACGAAACCGATTCCTATCAGCTTGTTCTCGATATAGCCTGCTAGTAGCATTGCCGTTAATGGTACCACGATGAATATGATCGTCAGTCCGAGTATTAACTCTTTGACCTTACTCCTTGACTCCCCGCCCAGCTTCTCAAGCTTCAACTGGATCATAGACGGGTACAGTGTTGTTACAGCCATGACTAGTATTAGAGTCTTAATAAGATCTGCATGAGTTTTCATATATCCTTTAAACATGTAGCCTACTGGAACGGCGATTATGATGACTATGAAGACGTATAGTAGTAGATATTTCCTAAGGTGTTTTGCGAGTTTGAGTGCCTTATTCATTCCGAACACCCTTGTCGGTATTGTATTTGTTTCCGGGATATATAAATTTACCGACTGGTCAGTCAAACCACTCGGTCAACAATCCATGGATAAACCTATGAAGCCCAAACAATAGTGAAATATACC
The DNA here is from genome assembly GCA_027002875.1 of Desulfurococcales archaeon. Lineage (GTDB taxonomy): Archaea > Thermoproteota > Thermoprotei_A > Sulfolobales > Desulfurococcaceae > WAON01. Next base: position 1,908 of record JALWZC010000064.1, on the reverse strand, counting down.
CGGAGGGTACGCGGAGAGTTGAAGTATACGAGGCTTGGAAAATTCAAGGTAAGCATTGTAGGCATCGGCGCTTGGCAGGCAGGGCAGAAGAGCTGGGGCCGTGGTAGCCGGGGTGAGTTAATAAAGACTTACCGCAACGGCTTCGATAACGGTATAAACCTTATAGATACAGCCGAGATCTATGGCTGGGGGCGTAGCGAGAGGATTGTCGGCGAAGCAGTAAAAGGTTATAGCGACGTAGTAGTAGCGACAAAGATCGCCGGATGCTTCTTCCACCCAGTATGGATTAGGAAGAGGGTTAAGGGTAGCCTCCGGAGACTAGGGTTGAAGACTATCCCGCTATACCAGGTACACTGGCCTCCAAGCATATACTCGAGGCTCTGCCCAGGCTTCAGAGTCCTCGAGGAACTCGTTGAGGAGGTATTGATTGAATCAATAGGCGTATCCAATTTCAATAGGGGAGAATTCATCAAGGCAAACAACTGCCTAGAAAAGGAGAAAATAGTTTCCAACCAGGTCGAGTACAGCCTAGTACAGAGGGCTCCGGAGAGGGAGCTCCTACCAGTACTAGAAGAATACGGGGCAAAGATGATCGCTTGGGGCCCACTAGCTAAGGGTGCATTAGCCGGTAAGAAGAAAATCGATAACATAGCCCGACTAACGGATCCAAAATTCCACCGGGCAAGGAAGGATGAGAGACTACTCGGAGCGATCAAGACGGTAGCGGAGGAGGAAGGAGTTTCAATGGCTACCATTGCTATAGCCTGGATCATCAATAAAGGGATAATACCCATCGTAGGAGCGCGTAGGAAGAAGCATATAGATTCACTAATTGAAGCAGCCGAGCTAAACCTTAAACAGCACCAGTTAAGACTACTTGACGAAGCCTCGAGAAAATACTTATCCGGCGGGATTACAAGGGTTACGCTTAGAATCATGCCCGACATACTATACTGCGGGATCCTATGGCTAATACGTGGTGCATAAACAGGACAAGTGGAAGGTTAGTGTATTATAACCCTGTTTAGTCGAACTATTTCTTTCTCAGGGTCTCCTCGTATTTACGGATAATTGCTTTAATCGATTTAAGAACCTCCTTATCCGATACATACTTTTCTTGATTAAGGTCTTTCCTTGCTTCCTCAATATATTCATTAAAATATTTGATCACGTTCTCTTGAAACTCCCTTACTTTTTCCATTGCCTTTTCAATGGACATATCCTCACACTTCTTATAGCAGTTCTCCAATTCTCCGACCAGTGTGGATAGGAGTCGCAGTACGTGTTCGAAATCGTTGATTACCTCGCCCAGTCTATACCGGTAGTAGAGGTATCCGGCTTCTACGTTCATGTAATAGAAGCGCCTATCCCATAACTCCCTGCGATCAACAGCTTCTCCATAGGTTTTACTCAGAGAATAATAGCGTGCCCCCATCTCTAATAACTTCCTCAAGGCTTCATCTCTATCTACATGATAATCCATCATTATACGGGTTATGATTTCTGAAAGGTGATCATCTTTAATAATCTGTTTAATGCATTCACCATCCTTGTTACCCTTTATTCTCAGCATTCTCCGAATATTCAATCTACCCACTTCATCCATACTATAAACCAACGCCTTACTCCCGCACCTTTTAGATACTACATTAGTGCTTCATATAACTATGTTTCCTGTTTGTCGAGAAAGATTTTTATTTTTATAATGACACTGTATATAAATGGTAGAGATTTTGGATGAACGTGGGGGAGTAACCAATCCTATATCAGCCGCTATTAAGGAGTTAAAGGACACAAGCCCCCCTATTACTCCTTGGATGACTTATCTCCTCATATTTATCAACGTACTCGTGTTCCTCGCTACTGCTAAAACTGTTTATAGTAGTCCCTGGAGGATCGGTATTTCAC
>JALWZC010000063.1 GCA_027002875.1 Desulfurococcales archaeon | reverse complement strand
AAATAATTCTTTGTCTTTTTAACTTTTTCTATCATCATTCCTTGAAAGATTTAAGTTTTCAAGGGGTTAGAGTTATATTCTTTCAATCATCAAGAAATAAATGGATAAAGAAATATTAATGTTATACAAACATGGTGCCAGTGACAATGCCGCGAAGACTCAGCGATTTAGACAAACGAATATATAAATTCCTTGTGAAAAAAGTAGGCAGTAAAGGGATACCTCAAAATGAATTATGGAAAACCCTAGGAATAACTAGCCGAGACGCTTCAAGATCGCTCAAAAAACTTGAAGAACTGGGATATGTCCAGAGAATACCTATAGTACATAATGGTAGGAAGACATTTCTCATAAAGCCCTTGAAGAAGAAGCTACCGTCAGAGAGGAAAAAAATTGAACGACGAACTATAGATTTCTCGAAATATATTGATATTCCGTGTATGTATTGTCCTTTTATTGATACACAGTGTTATGAGGGAGGATTCTACGATCCGGCTACGTGTGACATGTTGACGGAATGGATAATGAAGAATATTAGGAAGTCCAAGAAGAAATAATCTTATGTATTTCTAATATTGATGCGTTAGTTTTTACGCCTCTCGGATCAAAGTGTGTCCTAGTAGCTTTATAGCCGAGTTCTTTAAGCTTCTTGATAAACACGTCTATCGGAGGCATGTTTTTCTTATGATAACCGAATAACTTATCGTATCTAAAGTATGGTTGATCGATATCGATCTCATCGATTAATTTACGGGCTAAGGATGTGGCTTCACTATATAACGGATCTGTTACTCGAGATATCTTGTCTATAAATTCCTTGTCTCCTAGTCTACATATCCATAAGGGCCCAATAACATGTTGGTGTTTACAGTTCCTTTCGATAAGTACTGGCTCCCTGATAATTTTTCGGTCGTAGTTATCGCTGCAAAACCATATATAACCCCTGCATTCATCGAGAATCCTGAATGCTGATCTAGCTCTCCGCTCGCTAGCAAAGAATACTCGGTAGTAATACTTATAATTATAGCTCATGATCGGTTTTAATGCAACATCTTGTCCAGCAGCTCTAAAAACCAAGTTATAAATCAAGACTCTAAGGCCTAATTCCTTGGAAAAATCGGTATCTACGCATCTAACTCCGTATCTTCTAAGCATTTTAGCTGGGTGGCTACATGTTAATGGTCCCGTATCCGTAGCCGTTACTCCTAACAATGATTTTTTACCGAGTGGCTTAACGGCTGAATCGATATATGGTATGGGGGATCCGTAGGGATCGATATCTAGGTAATCCACAACTATACCGGTAAATGTGAAGTTATTTAGTAAACTATTAGCTTCATGCATGTAAGGATATACTTTATCTTCAAGCTTGTTAAGCCTTATATTCCTACGAATATAACGGTATGCGAGAGGGTCTACGTCATTAATAATACCATCCAGCCCGGCTTCAACCGCTAATCTTACGCCTCGGACACCAGTACCGCCAAGGGCTTCTATGAAGAACCCGCTCTTAAAGGATTCCCTAACTACGAGAATAGTCAAATCCCTATTCAGCTTCATGAGTGGATTATAGAATACTGGGAACCATGCCGGCTCTAAGACGCCGTCTGGTCTTTTATACTTCTCGGGATTAGGTATGATTATTTTAGCTAATCCTTCTTCCACTATTACTTCATTATTTCCGAGATTCTCCACTACATGCATAGAGAATAGCACCCAGTTTATTCCGATGATTAATTGTTCCCTCTAATTCTATCTAGAACTAGTGATGGTATGGTCCTTGAATAATAATCGCGGTTTTCCAGTGTTAATACTATCCTTTCAGCATCACGTATTCGCTTAAGTATAGTATTATCCCTTAGCCTATAATGGATAACGAGTATTAACGGCTTACCACTATCGAGCACGTCTAAAAGCTTCTCCCTGAAAACCGGTATTTTCAATTCCATGGGGCCTATTTCATCAATCCCTATAACGTCGGCTTTAGTTAAAGCATTAGTTAATGCCTTCTCAATAAGTAATGAAGCTTCTTCAACAACTACACCATAAGCTCCGACACGGACTGGTGAAGGATATCCTTTCCTAGCAAGCCAAGCTTCTTTTCCAGAAAGTAAGTCTATTATCTTGAAACCAATCCTTCTCCCATCACTTCCCCGGACCTCGGGGCTCCTAATCCCACCGATAACGTATCCCTTACTCTTCAATGTCTCAATTATCTTGTTAAATAATGTCGATTTGCCTACTCCAGGTCTACCAGTTATTACTAGTTTAAAAACCATTATTCTCCGCCTTCCTCATCTTGGAAGTATTCCTCGATTAATTCTACATCACTGGGTTCCCTAACTATAATCGGTTTAGTATTAATGGTTCTAGAGATTTTCTCGGCTTGCTCAATCTTAAACCTGAATTCTCTCCTATTCCTTGTCTTATATATTATTGATAAAGGCGTGTTTTTTCCTCCGAGAATATAGTCAATAGGTGTTCGGAGCAGTTTGTAGAAGGTGTAGCCCCTCCTTCTGCTTAAAATGTATAATAGTTTCTCAATAGGAGATCGGGGAGTGTCTCCTTCAATCCTATTTTTGGATTCCTCCCTTAGGCTAGTTAATAATTCTATGGGTTCGAAAACATCTTCCCCGAGAACCTCTGCGATCCTTAAAGCTGTATCGATCCTAACCGCTATTCTTCCATGCTCATAATCGTATACAGCTTTTCGGGTAACTCCTATTAGTGAAGCTATTTCGCCAAGACTATACCCTAACTCGATCCTCTTTTTTCTAAACTTTTCGGGATTAATTCTTACTAAATATGTTCCTTGAATATTTTTGACGAGAGGTTTTTCATTTTTAACTAGGTAGTTCTGGAGGGTATATTCATTTACAACGTTTATTCCACGTCGGCTATATACAACATCTTCTTCAATTTCACTCTTGCCGTGAAGCCTAGAGATTATGAGGGGGGTTGCATTATATGCTACAGAAGCTTTCTTAAGATCGGTTATTTCGATAGATGTAATCTTTGAAGTATTAACTGAAGCCTTAATGATTACTTTTACGCCTCTATATGATCCAACAATATCGATCGATCTTTTATCCTCGGGATAAACGATGTTATCTACTATAAATCCAGCCGAGCGTAAGGCCTTTAAAGTGTTTTCAACGATTTCCTCTAGGATTTGTTTTTCGGTGGGCAATCGCCTCCCCCTTAAAAATAGTTATGAGTTATTACCGTGTTAAAAACGATTATTAATAGTGAAGGGTTGGGGCTATTTTTTCCTATGATATCTTGCATATACCATTGCATGGTCTCTATCATAGGGTTCTAGGTGTACTACGTCGATTATCTCGAAGCCTCTCTCCCTTAATGTGTTGATTTCCCGTTTATAGATCTCACTTGGTTCTTTGGTTACATCGATGCTTCTAGCCTTTATTGCGAGTAACATGTATCCTCCGTCTTTGAGGAAGAAATCAGCGTTATCGGCCACGATCTTTGCTTGCTCAGGTTGTGCAACGTCAGCATATAATCCATCAACCATTTCTACTAGATGCCGGTATTCTTGTGGTTTACGGGCATCTCCTAGTATCGGGTATAGGTTTTTACGGACATCGGCTACTAGTACGAATTCCCTCATAACTCTTGGGGCAAACTCTACACTATATATCCTTCCAGTTGGACCCACGATGTCTGAGATATGGCTTGCCGTCGTACCCGTGGCTACTCCAAGGTATAGTATAGCGTCTCCCTCACGTATTGGTTGATCGGCTAATCCATTTGCGAGTGCTCCCGCAAGCTTGCTTCTATACGTATTCCACTCGCGGTATTCTACCCCCTCGTACTTATATAGTCTCTCGCCGTAGACTCTATGGCCTGGAACAAGGTTTTTCGTCGCTAATTTAACTGTTCCATCCTCTAGTTCTACGATGTATACTCCATAATACTTATCATGAGGCCGGACTCTGACAACACTACTCATACGGATCACCTCCTACCCCTACCCTTCTTACCTCTCCTTTTCTTTTTCTTACCTTTACGGGCTCTACGAGGTGGGCGGGCTTCAACTGGTTTCCGAGCTGGTGGTTTAGCGTATAGCTTCTTAATTTCCTCGATCCTCTTCTCTAATTCTTCCTTTAGTTTATCACCGATGAATCTACCGGTGAAGTAGTCGACTTTTGCAGCGATTGCTAGTTTTGCCGCGAGGGCTCTAGCGATCTTACCCCTCTGCCACCTCGGGCTTTTATGGATCGCCGGATACTGGAAGATTACTCCATGCTTAGGCGGTTTACCGCCTGTCCTCAAGGCACGGAATAATGCTTTTTCAGCACCTAACACCTGTATCGTGCTCGCTGGTAGTTTCGCTAACTCCTCTAGTCCGCCTGCTAGGCTTAGAAGCCTAGCGCCGAGCTTGGGTCCTACGAGTGCTGTAATATTCGGTGCAACTTCCTTCATAACAGCTTCTATATAGTCCTCAAGCGTTCTACGCAACTTATACAGGTCTAGTATAATCCCGGCCAGCGTTTTGATATAGTTTATATCGAAGTCGCTTAGATCGGCACCCATACTCTTCTTTGCCGCTTCAGCGATCTTCTTAGCCTTTTCCTCGCTGAACCCCAGCTTTAACAGGTTTTCGACAGTTATATTATCCCTATGCCCGAGTTCGTATACTATCCGGGCATAATCTAAGTGATCCCTTACGAGCTCGTCTAACTCTGGGAAATGTAGGCTATACCATTCGCGAAGCCTTGCAACGTATAGGTTGATCGTCTTATCAATATCATCTATAGCCCTAATAGCTTGTACGGCTAATAGATCCCTCTTCTGAGCAGCTCTCCTAAGCTTCCTCCGGGTTAGCTCGCTCATTATCTCGTGTAGTTTCTCGAAGAAATCCTCTCTATCCTTAGCAAAACCATCCATTACTGCAAGGTCTACGAGGCTACTTCTAAGCTTCAATGCGCCGCTATGCCCAACCTCGACAATTGGTTCGAGGCCTAATGAAGAAGCTATCCTACCAACATCATGGGTTTCAACAACTACTGTGTCATAACCGTTCTTCTTTAAAGCCTCGAATACTTCCCGGTGCTGCGGTGTCTCTTCTCCCCTCTCAATCTTTAACAAATATTCAACGTTTTCGTCAAGCCCTGCTGGTGCAAGTGATTTCGCAATGATTTCTCCCTTATCATCGAATGCATAGATACCAACGACGGACTCAGCTATGTAGGCTTTCTTCATCGCAAATCACCAATTCCACACCATATAGTGATCATTAGTGTGGAGATTTATTTATATATCCCTATTTAATAGTATAGACCAAGCAGTATATTAGAGTCATATAGTATCCATGTATGATTGATGAGACTTCAAGGGTGTATAGTTTATGCCGAGCCACGGATCACTAACTAAAGCGGGTAAAGTTAGAAGTCAAACGCCGAAAATACCTCCAAAACCAAAAAAGAATAAACCACCTAGAATGAGGAACCGATGGGAGTATATTAGGAGGGTTATACTAGCACCACAACAACAAGCCATTAGGCGTAGAAGGTAAACCCATAACCAGTTTATCCCTTAGTAAAAACAATCATTTTTAACGAGAAATAAATCGGTTAATACTCTAAACTAGGTAAATTATAAGTAGATTATCCTATAATCAACTATTCCTAAATACAGGTTAACCCCAATTAATAGTGGTGTATAACTTGGATTACTTAGGTTATAGGGGCGATATAGCGGAAAAACTTGAAAAACTAGGAGTTAACGTTGGCGACAGGATTAAGATAATTCGCGGAGATCGGGTTTTTGAAGGAATACTAATGCCTCGAGAAAAA
>JALWZC010000062.1 GCA_027002875.1 Desulfurococcales archaeon | reverse complement strand
ATACTACATCATATTATTCCCATTTATTTATACATACAACTACAACAGCTCGGATCCAGTTTACGTTGCGGGAAAATACTTACACGTATTAATTATTAGGTATCATAGTATTGATAACATCACTATAGCTTTTAATACAACCTACGACGCTTACAATAGTCCACTCCAAGTAGAGTATAATAATAGCTGGTTAAACATAACAATACCCCTAAACACTACGATCAGCATATATCTAGACGACCACTACCCGGTCTACGTAGATAGTAGTGGAAACTACACATACAACCCCACATGGAACACTATAACTTGTACCGGCACTTCATACTGCAAAATAATGCTTACAGAGGAAAATATTAATCCATTACCCGAAAACATAGTAGTACCTATAACCATAATGCTAAGCTTTATAATTATTCTTGCTCGAAGGTTAAAGAACATATGAAAAACTAATTTCCCAGCACCTTTGATAAATATGTACCTGGATAACTATTGTATTAGAGGCTTATTATTAGATTTCTGAATCAAAAGCTTAAAAATTCTAACTCTTGATAAATATTATATAGGAGAAGGAACTGGCCTGGGGGTGATCGTATGGTTCCGATCCCCCGGGTCGGCGATGTTATGTGGACTAGGCTTCCAATAGTTAGCGGTGATCAATTCCTAGCTGGCGCTGCTAAGGTAATGCTTGATAACCGTACGCTGGGTGTAGTTGTTAATGATGTAGAGCGTAGGCCGAGCCTGGTATTAAGCTATAGGAGGCTTGTGAAACTATTAGCGAAAGGTGTAAGCGTTAAAGAGCAGGTCGCTGTTCATGGAGTACACCCACCAATAACTATACGCGTAGACGACACGGTTATTGAAGCATTAGAGACGATGAAGAAGTACAATGTTAGATTCCTACCAGTAGTAGACGATTACGGCGTACTAGTAGGAGTAGTTGAGCCTAGACACATAGCTGGAAAGCTATGGGAACTACTACCATACGGGATAGCAAAGATCGAGGGTAGCCTGCGTAAAATCGTAGTATTAAGCGGAGACCTAACAATAAGAGTAGCAGCAAAGGCTATGGATGAAAACAGCGTACCGGAAGTATTCGTAAAAACAAGCCGTGGAGAACTAAGATTAATGAATGAATGGGACTTCCTAGAAGCAGTAGCAACGACAAATATTGATGAAGCAAAAGTAGGGGACTACGCTAGGAGAGCACTGGTAAAAGTACCAGCAGGATTCGATGCTAAGTCAGCAGTCGAACTAATGAATGAGAACGATGTGACAAGACTACTAGTAGTAGAAGAGAATAGGGAGAGAATAGTAACAATAACAGACTTAGCCTTCGAAGCAGCAAAACACATGGACGCACTAATAACTAAAACAACGGGATTCGTACAGGTAAAAGTGAAACCGGGTAAAGAAGGGGAGCTTGCAGCAGACCTCCTAATAATACCGGAGGTTAAAGAAGTATACATAACGGCGGGAGAATACGACCTACTAATAAGGATCGAGGCCGAAGACACTAGGACACTATACAGGATCGTAACTGAAAAGATTAGAAGCGACCCGAGAATACTCGAGACAAGAACATATATAGGAGTAGGAATAGCTGAGAAAAAATAAAACCTAGAATCACACTAATAATAAAATAGTCCCCCGCCCCCCGGCAACACAGCCGAAAAGATAAAGGCTAAGGGATGAACCGGCGGGTTCCCGGCCTTCAACCCAATCACTTTTAAAACATTTCCAACGAAAATGATGAATCCTCCTCTCAAAAGACCCAGCCGGGATAATAACGAATTAGGGGATGATGAACCTCACGGTTCTGAAAACCATTTATACTGGTTCATGCTTGGAAAAATAATCTTTTAAACAAGCTTACTAAATGATAAATCATCAATGGAGTATGAATAGTATAATATCGCGATAGCGGCGGTGTGTGAAGGGGTTTGAAGTATCCACTAGATAAAATCTGTGTTAAGAGCGGGATATTGTGTCCTAATTGTCAGAGGAAAGTAGATATGGGGATTGTTGCTAAATACGAGATACCAATAATGAAGGAGCTCATGCTGCTCGAGGACGAGATGAAGGAGCTCCGTAAAGGAGAATACGTTAAGTCGAAGATACTTGATGGACTAGTAGTAGTGATCGTTAAAGGGTACGAGAACCAGGAAGAGCTGGAAAAGATTGCTAGGAGGCTTTCACAAAGGCTCAGGAAGAAGGTTAAAATCGTCAATATGAGCGGGGATCGGAGGAGGCTCGTGGAACAAGTAATAGCCCCCGCAACACTATTGGGGCTAAACACGCTCTGGCTACCGGATGGGAGCGAGGAAATAATCGTTAGAGTGCCGAGGAGTGATCAGAGATTCATAATAGGACATAAGAAGAAGCTAGAAGAACTACTAACAGAACTACTCGGGAGAACAACTAGGATAAGATTCGAGAGAGTCTAAGAAACAATATAGCCAGACTTAAACAACTCCCTCAAAACAATAGACGCGTAAAGTCCGCGTCTAAGAGTAAAACCAAGTAAAACGCTCTCCTCCATTATTTTAACAACTACATTCCTAAGCCTAAACAATCCACGCCTAAACCAGCAATACCCCCTCCCACTAGGCAGGTTGGACGTGTTAACACCTAGAAGCTCCTCATAGACTTTATCCCTGCAGCTGGGCATGGGTAATTCTCGATCAAGCCCAGCCCATCCATCTCTTGAAATAATCGCTGAGAGGAGTAGGTTGTATAGATATGCTTGATAGGCGTCAATAAATAATCTATAAAGACTCGAATTCCCGGCCAGTAATTCCCGTAAACCCCTAAATCCATGCTTACTAATCAAATACTCGTACTCGAGCCTTCTAGGGAAAACCCTTCTCAGCCTTGAAAATAGGGAATCAACCGTTTCACCCGGGTATAGCCTATATAGTAGTTCATCGAGGAATAAATCAGCACGTCCCTCAACGAGGAATCTCCCGAGCAGATGCGTGTTAAACCTACGGGTCCCGAAACGCTGATAGCCATAATATGATGGTAATCCATGCCTATTAATCAAACCCACATATTCAGTTAAATAATCGAAGAGCCGAAGTGGATCACGGGGTCTAATTATTATCTTAAACCTATTTCCGATTAGTAAATCCTTCCTAGGCTTTCTAGCAATATAGCCGTAGAGATATGCTGAGAACTTTTTATCATTGATGTTTTCGAGTCTTCTACGGAGGATGTTTTTCTTTATAAAAACGTATTGCGTAGCGGTAGCATCGCGGTCCTTGAGGCCTAGGTAGAGTACAGAGGTAACCGGTATGTTGAGGAGGCTCGCTAAACGATCAATCACGGAATATGTATCCAACCCCTTCTTAACAACCCTGTAGACAAGGTATTCCCCATTATCCGGGTTATAGCCGGCCCGATCCCAGTCAACGATCTCGTCTACATAGAAATTATCCGGACCAGGCTTATAGACAATGTCAACCCTATTATCGGCGAGGTAAAACCATGTACCACAGGCATAATCGAGGGGATGCAGGAAAGCCTTCATAAAAGCTTCAACTCTCCGGTAACCTTATCGATAAGCTCCGAAGGACCCGGCCCAATACCCACCGCTGTGAGAGTCCCCGGCTCGAGCTCGGTTCTACCAGCATCGTGGACAATACTCGTAGGTAGGCGGAGCCGCTCAGCTTCAGCCGCATAGCGGAGAAGATCCTTCTCTCCCCCGCCCCTTAAAACAACCTTTTTCTGCCCGGTACTCCACCAAGTATCAAACCAGCCTCTCCAGCGAGGAGACTTATAAGCTTTGAAAGCAGCGATTACAGCGGCATGAGCAACTTGTACAGCTAGCTTACCCTTACTCATCCTAATATCACTGCGGACAACGATAACCTGCTTAACCTCACCGATCAAACCCTAACCAACCCCCATCTACAACCAAGTGGATTAACGGATATATTTATTAAATCCATATCCCGATATGGATGATAAGAATTCATTAAGCATTAAAGATTGAGGAAGCAAAAATAATTGGGGGTTTGAAGGTTTTGGCTACAAAGTATAGTCTAGCACAGGCAAATATTACACTTGAAGAATCAGCTACAATGCCCGTATGCAGTAGCTGCCACCGGATAATCCCGCCGCACGAGCACGGGACAGCCTTCCCATGCCCCAACTGTGGCCAAGTAATAATTGTCCGGTGCAGGAAGTGCCGGAAGCTCGGAGTCCCCTATGTATGCCCCAACTGTGGCTTCAAAGGCCCATAACTCTGAGAGGTGGAACTAGATGGCTAAGGTACTAGTCCTCTTAAAAGTCCTCCCCGAAGACATAAACATAGACCTAGAAGAATTAAAGGAAAAGATTAGGAATGCACTACCCGAAAACTACGAGATAAAAGGCTACGATATCGAACCAATAGCATTCGGCTTGAAAGCATTGAGGCTATACATATTAATACCGGAATACACTGAGGGCGGAACAGATCCGCTAGAGAAAATGGTGATGAACGTAGAAGGAGTTAGCCAGGTAGAAGTAGAAGCAGTACACCGTATGCCCTAAACAGTATTTTTCACCCCATACATCCCCCATTCTAAACCATCCTACAACATCCTCGATCATAGCGCTGTTTTAGCGTAACAACCACTATATAAGGGATATAAATAATCAATTAGCAATACGGGGGGATTAACCCCCTATACTGGTATACGTTTACAAGGGTTTACTTAATGGTTGATAACCATGCCGGGCCCAAAGAAGAATCGTGGTAAGGATACTGGTAAGAAGGCGACGCTTAGGGTTTTAGAGGCTGAAGTTAGCGATGTTGGGCGTGGAATAGCGAAGATTGATCCTGAGGTTATGGAGAAGCTTGGGTTAGAGAACGGCGATATAGTAGTCGTTGAGGGTAGGAGGAGGACGGTTGTAAAAGTGATACAGGGGAAGCCGCAGGATCGAGGGAGGGGTATTATCAGGCTAGACAATGTTACTAGGCAGAATGCAGGTGTTAAGATTGGGGATAGAGTTATTATTGAGAAAGTAGAGGCATCCCCAGCGATTACTGTCAAGCTAGCCCCGGCGGCTAAGTATTATGCATCAGCTGATCGTTCCATGGTGACATATATTAAGTCGAGACTCCTCTACCGCCCGGTAATGGAGGGGGACACGGTACTAGTACCACTAGCAGGGCAAGCACTACCCTTTAAAGTAATATTCACTAAGCCTAAGGGCCCGGTGATAATCAAGAAGACTACAAACATAGTATTACTCGATAAACCAATGGAGATGTATAATGTACCCCCAGTAACCTACGAGGACATAGGGGGGTTAAAACACGTAATACAACGCGTAAGAGAACTAGTAGAACTACCACTAAGACACCCGGAGCTATTCAAACGTCTAGGAATAGACCCGCCGAAAGGCATACTACTATACGGCCCGCCTGGAACCGGTAAAACGCTTCTAGCGAAAGCAGTTGCTAATGAAGCAGACGCATACTTCATCGCTATAAACGGCCCAGAAATAATGAGTAAATTCTACGGAGAATCAGAGCAGAGGCTGAGGGAGATATTCGAGGAAGCAAAGAAGCATAGCCCAGCAATAATATTCATAGACGAAATAGACGCGATAGCCCCGAAAAGAGACGAGGTAATGGGAGAAGTTGAGAGGAGGGTTGTAGCACAACTACTAGCATTAATGGACGGGTTGGAGAGCCGTGGAGACGTAATAGTGATAGCGGCAACAAACAGGCCGAACGCGCTGGATCCGGCACTACGCCGCCCGGGAAGATTCGATAGGGAGATCGAGATACCCCTCCCCGATAAACAGGGAAGGCTTGAAATACTACAAATACACACCCGTGGAATGCCCCTAGCAGACGACGTAGACC
>JALWZC010000061.1:8013-19139 GCA_027002875.1 Desulfurococcales archaeon | reverse complement strand
AATCCTTGAAAAAGATCTACATGAATGATTGGGTGATCCCTGAGGGAAGCATTGTGCTTCTCGGATTTAAAGACGCCTTGATCAGTTACTTAAAAGGCGATGTTAAACCATTATTAAAACCCTATTTTAACGAAGTATTAAGTTCTAAATAGTCGTATTACCCGTATAGTATTGTTAATCCATATATTAGATAGATCAGGATAGATACTGCAAGCAATCCATTAATTAATGCTAGATATAAGTTTAGCATTCTCTTATCCTTTAAAGCCCTAAAACCATGGGGTCTGAATACTGGTTCGAAATGTGGAACCAAATATGCTGTAAGACCAGCCATTAATAATAGCATTGTAATAAACATTGATATACCCACTTCATGCAGTGCGGTTGGTGTAGGATTTTGCCCGTATGCTTGAAGTGAGACTGGCCAGTTGGGTATTACAATTACGATTATTAGTAATGATAGGGCAATTATGAAGCTTAGTGCTTTCTCAATGAAATACTCGTATTCTAGGAGATGGCTTATGAGTTCCTTACGTATTCTTGTTTTAGCCATTTCTATCAGTCCCGCTGGGCGTCAGTATTTTACGGCATAGTATTGATGATTAGAGTAAATAATTTTAATTCTTACCTGGATAATTGGTTTATCCATAGTTGATGGCAATTAAGGAATACTGCGGGTTATCGATCATGAAGAGAATCGAGGCTATCTTGTCGATGAAGGGTGTAAGGCTTATTATTGGTTTTACGCTCTTTGTGCTTGCTTTTATAAGCTATTTTTATATAGTGTCAATATATGATCAAAATGATTTATTTGATGACAGTGTTTCATGGTTCCATAAACATGTATTTGACAGGTTTAACTCAGGTAATAACTTACTTGTTGATTATAATTTGAGGCTTATTGAAGGAAGAGATCTTACACGATCATATGTTCTTATTGATTATTTCCTCAAAGGATTAGGTATGAGTAATGCAACCCTACTCTTTGGTTTTATCTATATAGTCCTTGTAGCCGTAGCTTCTTATCTATTCTTTAAAGACCTAGTCTCCGCTGGTTTCTCAACGCTTTTATTCGTTACTACGCCCTCAGTTCTCTACTGGTTCAAGCATAATATTTATGGTTCATATATTATGCAAGCGATCTGGCTTTTACCAATAATAGTTACATGGTATAGTATTAGGAAAAACAACATCTTGTTAGGTATTATTAGTGCATTAATCGTTGGTTTTCTATGGCTTACATGGCCTGGTTCATGGTTTCTAGTATTGCTTTACGCTGTTTATCTAGGCGGATTAGTCTATATGGGTCGTGTCAATAGATTAGACTTGTTGGTTTCCCTCGCCATATTACTATTTACTCTACCCCTTAATGTACTTCTAGGACTATATTCTATAGTATCCTATCACTTACTTGCATATATATTATTGTTATCCTATACAGTGATCGGATATGCGGAGTACTATTCTATGAAGAATTTAGGCAGAATAGAGAGGAATGTTTGGAGAATTATAGGTGTGTTATCCGGTGTTGGTATTGCACTCGGAGTAATGGGGCTGATAACGCCCCTCAACGCTTCAATGGGATACTATGAAGACTACTTCAAAGCATATAACCCCTTCATAGATTACGGCATATTATCTATTCTCGCATTATTCGCTATAGCCTTAATTCTCAGAAGTCATATTATAAGGGATATCCGTGAAAGATTTCTAGGCTTTATCATAGCTGTTTCCGTAATACTAGGCATTATCGTATCCTATGTTGACCCTACGTTATCGGTACTAACGGCTTCTGGGCTTGCAATTCTTGTATCTTATGGGTTAATTAGAATCCTTGTATTTACATATAAGAACTCTACTAGTCGGTTGAGGATCGTTTATTTAGTTATAGTCTTATGGATTATAACCGGTTCGGTTGTTGCGAGTGTAGCACCCGGTCTAACCTATGCTAATAGAACGCCTGCAATATACTATGCTGATCTACCAGTGGAGGCTGCTAATAGAACGTTAACGTATAGTCCCTTCATTCAAGCTTTGGAGAGTATTAGTGAGAACGCGACATCTGGTAAAGTTATAGTGATCGCTTATTGGGGGCTTAGCTACTGGATAGTAGGGTATCTTGATAGAAATACTTATACACTGGCCGATATGGTTGGTAGTCCGCAAGGATGGAGGATTATTTCATGGATACTTACGAGCGACGAAGAAACAGCGCTGGGATTCATTAACCAGTTAACGGGTAATAAGACCGATGTCGACGTATACGTGTTAGTAACCGGTGTTTTCAGCGTTGAGGTAACGGCCGGGATAACTGGGGGTGCTAATGCTCACTTAGGATATCCCGTAGTACTACCCCCAGTTAGACCTGGTGAACAGCCCCAAGTACTATATCGTCCTATGGGAGATATGGAGAGGATACCGTTATACATTGTAACAGCTGGTAAAAACCCTAATGACTACATAGATTTCCCTAAAACACAATACTCTTTCCAAACAGGGCTAGCTTGGAAATCTACATTGTCAAATTCGGTTATAGGAAAACTGTTAACCTACGCTATTAAGGAATTAAACTATACTGTGATAAACGATGTTGTCTCCCCGATACCTATGACGGTTAAAGCCCCAAAGTATTTTAAACTGGTAAACGTTTCATCGATCCCTATAAGAATGGTTGATACTGGAACATCTAAGCTTCAAATAGACTATTTCGTCGCTGTTTATAAGGTTGCTAAGTAATACTTATTTCATCAGTGGAAGTAGATTAATGGGGTGTAGGTACTAATGCCCATACCTAGGAAGGAATTACCGAGTGTTGGAGAATATGTTGTTGCGACCGTTAGGAAAATATTTGATTATGGAGCATATGTTACCCTAGACGAATACAATGATCTTGAAGCGTATCTTCCCTGGAGCGAGGTTGCTTCAAGATGGGTTCGTAATATTAGAGACGTTATCAGGGAGAACCAGAAGATCGTTGTAAAAGTTATACGTGTTAATAGGCGGAGGAAAACAGTAGATGTTTCATTAAAGAAAGTACCGGAAAATGAAAAAAGGCGTAAAATGCTCTGGTGGAAAAGATACATCAAGGCTGCGAAGATAATAGAACTAGTTGCCGAAAGACTTGGAAAGTCTATCGAGGAAGCATATAGGGAAGTTGTATGGAAGCTCGAAGACTATTATGGTAATCCCATGGTGGGACTAGAAGAAGCAGTTCTATCCGGGCCTGAGGCTCTTAAAGCAGCTGGAATACCCGAAGAATGGATCGAACCCCTCTACAAGGAAGCTCTTCGCCATGTTAGAGTTAAAATGGTTAAAATCAGGGGGATCCTCTTTGTCCGTAGCTATGATTCCGATGGAGTCGAGAAGATAAAAGAAGCATTAACTAAGATGGAGGAAGCAATTAACAGTTATGATCAAAACGTTAAAGGAAAAGTATACTTATTAGGCTCGCCTAGGTACGTTGTTGAAATAACTGCACCAGACTATAAGACAGCTGAGAAAGTACTGCAAAACGGATTAAAAGTATTCATGGAATATGCGTCCAAAAACAAACTTGAATATAAGTTTGAGCGTGAAAAACAGTGAAATGGATTCTTCGAAAATGTATAAATTGTGGAAGATATACCCTACGCCACGATAAATGCCCCTATTGCGGCGGTACTCTAATCGTTCCTCATCCTCCAAGGTTTAGCCCGGAGGATAAATATGTAGCTTATAGGATCGAAATGAAACGCAGGTCGGGCCTCTTGGACTTAGATAAGATTCCTGTATATGATCCTTGAACAGTATTATGAATATTTTATTCCCATTTATTTCCCACAATAAATTCATGTGCACAGTAAAACTTAATAAAGAAATTGCACAGTTCAATCATCATGTTAGCAGCCGTTTCAACGGTGTACTGTAATGCTTCTTGACGGTTATACTGCATCGTATCTTGCAGCACTTGCACCATTGATAGCTATAATAACAGCCTTCATAACTCCTCTTCTCTCCTCTCTTTCACGTAAGCCTCAGAGGTTTGCTTTTATCCTCTCTGAGATAGTATTTATTCTTAACGCTTTCCTTACGTTTGGAGTCTTCTATTGTGTTTATAGAATGGATAAAATACTCGTCTACATGTTTGCTGGTTTTCCACCGCCGCTTGGTATTATTTATGAAATAGATTATCTTAATGCATTAATCGGCCTACTTATTGGGCTGGTTTTTCCACTCGTAAATATTGTATCTTATAGGTATCTCGAAGAAACAACCCGTCATAATGAATGGTACTATACTCTGTACCTCGGCTTACAGGCAGGGTTATTAGGAATGACATATACTGGCGATCTCTTTAACCTCTTCGTAATGCTGGAGGTAACCAGTATAGCTGCATATGGTTTAACAGCCTATATACGCGAACGCGGGTATACGTTGAATGCAGCTATAAAGTACGGGTTGTTTGGTGCAGTTGGTTCAACAATTTATTTTGTAGCGGTAGTCCTATTGTACAGTGGTCTAGGCACTCTTACGATGGCTGATGCTGCTAGTAGCAGTATGGGTTTAAGCTACTTCGCAGAGTCGACGGGCATTGCACTTGATCCTATACCGGTCCTAGTATTCTTTTCGGGACTTGCTGTTTGGGCTTTTCTCATAGAATCTGCTATCTTTCCCCACCACTTCTGGCTCCCGGATGCTTATAGTAGTATGCCCCCGGTAGCAGCTGGTACTATGGCTGCTGTTGCTGAGGGTGTTGGAGCATACGTGATTATGAGGATAATGTACAGCGTAACGGGGGCAAGCCATGTAGAGTGGATTAAGGCTCTACTATTAATCCTGGGCTCATGCAATATCGTCTTCGGGGGGTATTTAATGGCTACAGCTAACGAGCTCAAAAGGCTCATAGCATACAGTACAATACTCGACATGGGCTATGTCGCCTTAGGAATAGGCATCGGTACACCAATAGCTCTTAGAGCAACGCTATTCTACATTATCGCCCACGCGGTAGTAAAGCCGCTACTCTTCATTGCGGCTGGTTCAACTGAAACTTATGCAGGTACAACGTTAATGGATGAATTACAGGGTGTTTTCCGAAGCAATCCATACTTGGCTACAGCCTTCCTGGTAGGTGGACTGGCTATTATAGGTATACCACCGTTAAACATGTTCTTCGCAAAGCTAGCATTGTTCGAGGCAGTGTTTAATTCAGGCCTTTACATTCTCCTCATCATAATGCTCTTGGGCTCGGCTTTATCTTTCATAGGTTTCTCGAGGTTATGGTATATAACATTAACAATTCGCTCTAAGAAAGCGCTTAATTTTAAGCCAAAGCACCCAGAGATAGGTGGAGAAGTTAAAGCAGTGATAATCCTACTCGTATTACTAGTTATATTAATGGGTTTAACATATGGTTTTATTGATAAAACTATACTTGTCCCATCGGTGGATTCCTTGATCTCCACTCAGCATCGTGTACGCTTTGTTGAAGAAGCTTATAAGTTGTTCACACTCATTAAGGGGTGAATTAAGTAGTGCCCGGCGAAGAAGGTAAGAGAAAGAATAAGAAGGGAGGGTTCGCTAACTGGGTTCGTAGCAGGAGCATCTGGATGATCCACTACTGTACTGCTTGCGGAGCAATAGAACTCCCACCTAACATTATGTCCCCCCTAGACCTTGAAAGATGGGGTGTGATGCCCGCCCCGTCCCCAAGGCAGGCAGACGTATTAGTAGTAATGGGCTACGTCACGAAGAAGACGCTAAAAGTACTTATGAGATTATACCACCAAATGCCCGAACCCCGCTACGTAATGGTTGGATGCAACTGTCCAGCGACAGGCGGCTTGTACTGGGATAGTTATTCAACGATAAAAGCAGTAGACGAATTCTTACCAGTGGATATATGGGTTCCCGGCTGTATGCCCAGAGCCGAAGACTGGCATATGGGCTTCCTAAAGCTTAGGGAGAAGATCTATGAGGGCCGGATAACTAGTCCACGCCCAATAGAAGAGCCTGGAGAACTCGAAAAATACATTTACCGCGAAATAGAGGCCCGCGAGAAACTGATGATTAAGGCTAGGGGTTAACGGTAATGACTACTATATCGGTTGATGAAAAACTTATTGAGAAGCTGCCCGAGAAGTATAGGGGTAAAGTAGTTGCTACTGGTACCGATACAGGTACGAGGCAGGAATTATTCATCGAGCCCAATGATCTTTGCGGTGTGGTTAGGACTGTTAAAGACGCGGGATACGATCACTTCTTAGGAATAACAGTTATAGACTATCCGGATAAAAACATCTTCGAACTAGTATACCTTATATCATCGATAAACAAGAACAGCCGCCTCTTAGCTATAAGAACCCAAATACCTAGGGATAAGCCGGAAATAGACTCAATACACCTGGTGTATCCCCTAGCCTACTACCAGGAGATAGAAGCCTACGAGTTCTTCGGTGTAAAGTTTAGGAGGCATGACGGCTTAAGGAAATTCATACTCGAAGATAACTGGGAGGGCCCACCGCCCCTAAGGAAAGATATTGATACTAGGAAGATAGTCCTCGAATTATACTATGGTGGAAAACGCTACGAGAGACCAATACAGTGGAGAAGCCTAGGAGGATATAGCAAGGTTAAGGAGACTGGTGAGAAAAATGAGTAAGAGGATAACAACAGTCTACCTAGGACCACAACACCCCGGAGCGCCGGGTAATGTAGGCTTTAAAATATTACTTGACGGGGAGAGAGTTCTCGACATAGATCTTATACCCGGCTATCTGCATCGAGGATTCGAGAAAATGATGGAATACCGGCGCTGGGACATGGATCTAGTGATGAGCGCCAGGATCTGCGTTGAAGATCCCGATCACGTTGAACTTACATATACACATGCAATGGAACAAATATTCGGAATCGAGCCCCCGGAGAAAGCGCAATATATTAGAGTAATAGTCGCCGAGTTTTCGCGGCTTGCAAACCACTTACTCTGGATGATGCACTTTGCAGGCCCGATAGCTGCTAGATATGCTCTCTCATGGGCTATTGCTGCCCGTGAAGAAATATTAAAATGGTTCGACTATATTGCTGGTCACAGGATCTACCACCACTATATATTCCCTGGAGGAGTAAGATGGGACATACCTAGTGATTTTAAAGAGAAAACGTTGAAGGTATTAAAAATCATTAAGCCGTTGATTAAAGATTTAGAAGAAGGCTTCTTTAAACACCCAGTATTCATAAAGCGTGCCCGAGATATGGGTAGGCTTAAACCACGCGAAGCTATCGAGCTCGGCGCTACCGGCCCGGTTTTAAGAGGTAGCGGAGTAGCATATGACCTCCGTAAGACTCTGAAATACGATGCTTACAAGTACTTAGAGTATGAGCCCCCGAAGGGAGATTATGGAGATTCCTATGACCGGGCAATAGTTAGGTTGAAGGAGATGTATTTGTCAATAGACCTTATAAAGCAAGCCCTCGAGAAAATGCCTTATCAAGGCCCCTACAGGTGGCGTATACCTCCAGTAACGATCCCTCTTGGAGAAGGCATAGGGAGAGTTGAGAGTGCTCGTGGAGAATTCGTTGCCCACATTATTAATTATTCTAGTAAGAGTAAGAGGACGCAGACACCATATCGTATTAAGTTCAGAGGACCGACTTGGCCGCACTTGACAACAGTACTAAAGCATATCATCACTAATGAGGAGATCACTGTTGCAGACTTGCCTGTTTTAATAGGTAGTTTTGATGCGTGCCCACCAGATATAGATAGGTGACTGTGATGGTTCTGAAAGCGATAAAGCTAGGATTCAAATACTTGTTCAAGAAGCCCTATACAAGGATGTTCCCTATTAAGGACCCAGAATATATTACTAAGAGGACTAGGGCTCGCCATATATTATACATGGATAGATGCGTCGGTTGTAGAGCTTGCCAATTAGCATGTCCTGCTGATGCTATTGAAATGTATAGAATCGAGGGAGACTTTCCTAAGAATAGGGCTAAGATATTTCCGGGGATCGATTATAGCAGATGTACTTATTGTGGGTTATGTGTTGAAGCATGCCCCGTAAACGCATTAGCCATGACAAACTATACGATGAGGCACTTGATCACTGAGGATAAGGCGACGACCCTTTATACGCCTGAAATGCTTGCTAAGCCGCCGGAGGAGGAGCATGATATAACCCTTGACAAGAGGACATGGACTCCTCCTCCACCACCGCCTCCTAAGAAATGAGTTTTACCCGGGTGAATAATGAAATGGGATTAATCCCTCCAGTAGAAACCACGTATACATTACTAGGCTTTGCAACTGGGTTATTTATACTTGCAAGTATATTCTATTTTATCCGCGTAGTTAAGGGTCCAACGCTACCTGATATTGTGCTTGCTATCGATGTACTATCTTATGATTTAGCTGTTTTCATAATACTATTCAGCGTACTATGTAACTCGCCACTACTAGCAGTTGGAGCATTACCGTTAATGCTTTGGGCTTATTTATTGGATATGTACGTTGCAAAGTATTTTATGAAGAAGGAGCTTGGTGAGTAGTAGTGTATGAACTTGTAGAAGCGATAATATACTATGCCGGAATTGTAATGGTGATACTGGGCGGTATATTAGACTTAATAGCATCGATCGGTATGAATAGGTTTAAAAACTTCTATTTAAGACTACATGCTGCAACAATAGGCTCTATAGGTGGAGGCTTCTACCCACTTATAGGAATAGGTTTAGTAATACTAACCATACATAGTCTAGGAACGATGAAATACTACGTTGCCGGCATAGCTTTTACAACAGCATTCTTCCTACTGATAACAGCTCCAACAGGTAGTCATGCATTAGCTCAGGGAGCGCATAGGGCTAAGATCGTACTACCAGAGCCTGCTGTTGTGAATAGGCTCTTGGAAGACGAAGAAAAAGTAGAGGGTGGAGAATAATGGCGTTTGAACCGCCCCTCTGCTATATTCTACTAGCCTTGTTTATGACTTATGCGTTGATACTTACGTATAAAACTCTAGTAGCTAGGGATCTGGTTAAAGCAATAATATACTCTGCCGGGCAGGCAGTAGCATATACGTTAGCACTTGTAATAATGGCTGCCCCAGACCTAGTATTAGCATATGTAGCTGTTGGTGTTGGAATGTACACCGCATTATTCCTCTTCGTTGTTTCCCGGACCGAGAGATACGAACACGAAAAGATTGAGACGGGGGTGGAGGAGAGTGGCTGAGAAAACCGGGTCTCTGAGGGATATCGGTTTAGCAGTACTTGCATCATTGATCATAATATTATTCGCGATTGCACTGGTAAACACTATGACTATTAGTATTCCACCGCAGGAGCATCATAGATGGCTTTCGTGGGAGTTCCTAACATCAACGTATAACTGGGCGGTGAAGAAATCATGGGCTGCAAGCCCCGAAGTAGTTACTAGCGTGTTATGGGATTATCGTGGCTTAGACACGGTCTATGAGACAAGCGTATTCTTCCTAGCAATAATTGGTGGTTTAATGCTTGTAAGAAATTATCATCCAGGAAAGAAGTATTCCGAGAAGGGGATGAGCCTTATCGCGAGGACGATAACGAAGATAACAATAGTTTCCGTACCAGTTGTAGCCGCTAGCGTAGCACTACATGGACACTTAACGCCTGGCGGAGGCTTCCAGGGTGGAAGCATATTTGCAGTAGCCAGTCTGTTAGCAATAGTTGCATTAGGCTCAGGATTCCTACTTAATAGAGGCTGGAGTAAATCGAGGCTATTGGGCTTTAGAACTCTTGGATTAGTAATAATTGCTTCAGTTGCATTGACCCTGCCAGTGATCGGTTTTCTTAGTGGGGTTAAAGCCTATGTAATACAAAACCAGTACAAGCCATGGGCACCAGTATCCTTCGGCTATATCGCCAGTATCCCATTTCTAGGCACAATACTCTATAGTGGAACACTAGTCTTCCTAAACCTTGCAGAGTTCCTAGCAGTATCAGCAGGTCTAAGCCTAGCCTTCCTAATAATGTCCCTACCGAGAGAAGAGTTAAAGAAGAGTGGGGGGATCGAGTAATGGATGCATTCTGGAATGTTTTCCTCTGGGGATATATTTACTCAACAGTAATTGCTATCATAGCGTTAACAGTGTACGGAATGGCTACTAGGCCCCATTTAGTCAAAAAATTAATATTGTTAAGCATCTTATCAGATACAGCGAATCTGCTAGCGGTAATGATAGGCATGAGGAAAGGCTTTATAAAACCACCGGTCTTTCCCGGAATTTCATACACTAATCACCCAGCCGTAAACACTACCCAACTAGCTGAGTTTGCCAATACGGCTGTTGACCCGGTTCCACAAGTACTTGTTGTAACTGCTATCGTTATAGGCCTTGCAGTACTCGTCTTCCTAGGCTATGTGTTAATACTACTTTACCAGAAATATGGTACGCTTGACGCAAGGCTGCTCGAGACAAAAATTACGAGAAGGGTGAAAAGAAATGAATAAAGCCTTAGCATTACTTGGGTTAATAATACCTTTAACAATCTTATACATAATCTATACGGGATCATACAGCTTATTCGAATTACTGCTGGGAATATTAGTAGCGGTTATAGTGGGCTACTTATTTGCAGATGCTGTAGTTCAGCATCCAGGTAAGATCTATAACCCTATTCGCTGGCTCTGGTTACTAATTTATGGACTATACTACCTAACAATAATAGAAGCTAAAGCACACTGGAGCGTTATAAAGCTAATAGCTAATCCGAAGAAAATGAATCCCGGGATAGTTAGAATACCTTATTACGTTAAAACAGAATACGCCGCGGTAACAATAGCGAATTCAATAACAAACACTCCGGGAACCGTTGTTGTAGATATTGATGAAAAGAATAAGAGGATGTATGTACACTGGATAAAAATAATCGATACAACCGATGAAGGAGCACGCAAACACGTATCTGAAACCTTTGAAAAATATGCTTCCAAGATATTCGATTAATTGCCGGGTGATTATTATGGCTTACACGTTAAATGATCCATATATCTTAACTCTAGTAATAACGGGTGCAATGTTCCTCGCCGGTTTAACTGTTTATGGAGTATTTTATCATCTACTACAACGAAAATTCGCATCGGGGCTGAAGAGTAAGAG
>JALWZC010000061.1:0-8003 GCA_027002875.1 Desulfurococcales archaeon | reverse complement strand
TCTGCCCCGATATCTAGGATATTTATTGATATAATGAAGAGATCATTACCTAAACTACACTACGAAATAGAAGAAAGAATAGGAACTAGGATTCTAAACGACTGGTTTACCTGGATGCTGATTCTCCTAGTAATAGTTATTGTATTAATAGTGTTCATAGGGTGATTGTAGTGGATATATGCGCAATCATAGATTTTCTAGTACAACTCTTCATTTATCCAGGACTCTTATTCATTATAACAATGATAATAGTCACTCAATGGTTATATAGGAAGATAGGTGGTAGAATACAGTACCGCCGAGGCCCGACACATGTCGGACCAATGGGGCTTCTACAACCCTTCGCCGATTTCATGAAGTTGTTGATAAAGGAAGATGTAGTAAGCAAGTATTCTATGAAGAGCCTCCCAGTTATCATCGCCTCGTTAGGCGTAGGATCACTAATTGCATTAACACTAATGACTCCACTAGCCTATAACCCTTACTCGTCACCTTACGATATTATAGTGTTCTTCTACCTAGCCCTCTGGAGCAGTTTAGCAATAATGCTATTAGCACTAGCCACTCCGAACCCCTACACTAGCCTCGGAGCTGGTAGGTATATGGCTTTACTAGTCAGCGTTGAGCCAGCATTTATTGCTAGCTTCCTAGTACCTGTGATCGCGGCTTCAAGGATCGGTTCTATCAATGCAAATTATAGCCTATACCTAACAAGCATCAATAGCTGGATACCGTGGACATATTCACCACTATCATTCATATCAATGCTTATAGCAGCCGCAGCAGGCTTCATAGCTATGATGGGTGTACTGGAGATTAAACCCTTCGATTTCCCAGAAGCTGAAGGAGAAATTTACTGGGGCGTATTTACCGAATACGGAGGCCCTAGGCTAGCATTAGGATTCATGATACTATTTATCGAGAGAATACTTATACCGATCGTATATGTATTATTATTTCTAGGAGGACCATGGCCAATCGATATTACAAAGAATATTATCGGGGGAATAATTGTAATACTGCTGAAATACTTCATACTATTCATCCTTCTATCCATAATCGACAACGTAATGCCGAGATACCGTCCCGATCAAGCGGTTAGGTTCCTATGGAAATACGGCGTATCACTAGCAACTCTCGCATTAATAATAGCTATATTCCTCGTCTACTAATACAGGATTTTTCTAAAGTATCCAGAATACTATGAATATAATCCAGCCAGTAAATATATTAACAAGGTTGAAAGGCAAACTATACTTTATAAATTCTACGAAGCTAACCCTATAACCCCTCTTTTCCAATAACCTAACAGCTACAAGGTTTGCAGATGCACCAATATACGTTATCCCACCCCCAAGTGTTGCCCCTAATAGTAGGGCCCACACATAGATTATAGGGTCAACACCTGTAGCAGCCGCTAGATCATCTATTACTGGAAGCATTGTTACGACATAGGGTGTATTATCCAGTACAGCAGAAATAGCTACAGATAACCAGATCAAGAGTGCTGTTAGTGTGAAAAGATTAGAACCTCCAAGCCTCAGTATTGCGAGTGCAAAACTCTTAGCCAGTCCATAGAGGTTAAAGGCTCCAGACAACATGAAGACTCCGATCAAGAACACTAACAGTTTCCACTCAAAACCCTTAATAAGGGAAAACCTAATGGTTTTAAAATCTCTATGAAAAGCACGAGCGATTATTAAGCCTCCAACGCCTATAAGTGCTGCTAAACTAAGGGGAATATTATATACATCCCTGATACTTAGTAAAAAAATCTTTATGGATAGGAAAAACAGTGTTTCGTAAATGAATACTTTATCAGCTTTTGGAGAAACAAGCTCTCCCACAACACTAGTATATATCGCTCCCCTTTTAACCCATATTCTTGAATACACAAGGCAGGAAACTATCATTGGAATAAGCGTAATGAAGAACATTGATGGTTTTCCATTATAGATTATAAAGTCTATAAAGTTTAAATTATAATATCCAGCTGTGATTATAGCAGGGGGATCACCGATCATCGTTGCCGATCCAGCCATGTTCGATGACAATGCTACACCGATTAATAGTGGAACAGGGTTTGTCTGGGTTATCTTCGAAATCTTGAAGATGACTGGAGCGAATAATAAGACTACTGTAACGTTTTCGAGAGCAATACTGATTAAACCGGATGATAACACGAGGAGGGAGAATAGTAAGAAGGGATCGTGTATTCTGCGTAACAGCCAAACAGCGACTATTTCAGCAATACCCGATTCTTCAAGTAATACACTAAAAATACTCATACCAAGAATTAACCCTAAGACGTCCCAGTTAACATAGGATATACCTTCCCAAAAACCAATAGCTCCACTAACATACAGCGTGACAATGAGGATTAATCCTACCCAATGCCGCTCCGGTTTGTTAATAGCAACCATGACAATCATAGCAATTAACAGTGATAATACTAGTAGTCCGTACATTGCTGTAAGTGCACCATTATATAGCCAGTCCATTTATTAATCTGAGGAAAATGAATAGTCGAATATCTAAAAATATTCTTAGTATTTAGTTCACTAGAAATCCCATCGTCCACTGGTTAGGTAAGTATGTATGTACTTGGCTGCGTCCATACCGCTCTTATAAGCAGGGCCTATCAGTGATGGTCCATGTTTCACGTCCCCGGCAGCGAATACTTTCTCACGAGTCGTACGGTGTTTTTCATCCGTCCTAATGGCACCCCAAGACTCTACTGCGATCCCAGCACACCCGTCTTCAAATGGTGGTGAAGGTTTTTCACCTATTGCTACTAGGACATAGTCTACTTCAACCTCGAATTCTGAGCCCGGTACCGGTACTGGTTTCGGGCGTTTCCCCTTCTCCACCTCAACCAGCTTCGTCTTCTGGAGAACTGCTTTCCTAACATGCCCGTTGTTATCGCCGATAAACTTTACTGGTATGGTTTGTTCTAGCCCGACGAATTTATCACTATATTCTTTTTCTAGTCTATTCCATTCTTTTTCTCCCATTGGTGCATATTTCCTATTTCTACGATAGGATAAGTATACTTTATCGATCTTTTCTCCAAGGTACCTCAAGGGAACCTCGACTGCATCAACAGCTGTTAATCCTCCTCCAATTACTAGTATCCTACCATGCAACGGCATCATATCATCCGGATCCTTATATCCATTATACACTAGGCTGAAGTCCAGCAACCATTCCAATGCAGGATAGACTCCTTCAAGGTCTTCTCCGGGAATATTGAGCCTTCTAGACTTCCATGCGCCGGTAGCTATTAGTACAGCATCATACTTTTCTATTAAGTCCTCTAAACACACAGTCTCCTTGATCCATTTCTTCATAATTTCCTTAACACCATTCTCGGGAGTGTTATTCTCACAGCATATAACCCTAGTATTCTTATGGAATACTACGCCAGCCTCCATAAGCTCTCTAACTCCCTCACGCAGACTCTTCTTAGGTATGTGATACTCGGGTATTCCGAAGATCATTAATCCGCCGGGTTCTGGAAACTGATCATATACATGTACTTCGTGTCCACGGCATCTCAGCCATCCAGCCGCGGCTAAACCAGCAGGTCCTGCACCAATTATAGCAACCTTTTTACCAGTATCGGGTTTCACGGTTTCCGGTTTACACCCTATGAGGAACTTCAATTCCTTCCCCTCTACTCCATTATTTATTCTTCCGGATACGATATATACACGTATATAGAATAAATATTTCTCGGAGCCTATCCTTAGGCGCCAATAGTCCTACCAATTCGAAGCCTTATCTGCTTGTATTCTTTCCCAGTCAAATACACGTATTTCAAAAGGGGTGGAGTTGCAAAGTTTGTTACGAGAGTTATAAGTATAGCAGCTAAGTAGACTTCAGGACCCAGTAGTCCACTGCTATACCCTACATAGGCCGCTATCAAGCAGAACTCTGCTCTCGGAAATAAACCTACGCCGATCCTTAATGCAGATCTACCGGGATAACCCAGTATATAGGATGTAAGACCTCCCCCCAGAAGCTTTCCCAGGAAGGCAGCACCGATAATTGCTAGATAAAACCACGTATATTCTGGTACGAGTGCTTTACGAACATCAACTGCAGCAGTTGTTGTTATAAAGAATAACACAGAGAACAATACAGCAAGGATCCTCACCTTATCGCTTACAGCCCTCGAACCCCAGGCTTCCGATAATCCCAAGCCGGTAGCATACGCTGCAACTAGTGGTGAAAGCCTAGCATATTTAACCAGGTAAGCTAAGGCTACGAGTGTTCCAAGGGTGAAAACTAGTACTGATTCGTCCGTGTGGAGTTTTGAGGCGAACCGGGTAATATAGCTACCATACCTATGGAGTCCAAGGACTATTATAAGCCATACTGTGAACGCTATCAGTATGACTTCAGCCATGGTTTCAATGTTGAACGTGTTGGTGTAAATAAGCGAGGCTCCAGCAACAATTGTTATCAAAGCCGTTAAATCGTCTAGAACAGCTATACCCATAACAGTATACCCTTCAGGCGTGTTAAGCTTCCCGATCTCGATCAATGTCTTGACGCTAACGCTAACACTCGTAGCTTCTAGGACAGCACCAATGAAATAAGCGGATTTAGGCGGATAACCCCAAAATATTCCAATAGTATAACCTAGTCCGAAAGCAGCTATTGCTTCGCCAATAGTTATTATACCATAAACGGGCAAGCTATGCATAAACTCGGAATACTTTGTTTCAAGGCCTGCATAGAACAGTAGTAAGACTATTCCAAAACTACTAATTGCCTTTACCATATCATTAACCGGATACCAGCCTAGAAAACTTGCACCAAAAATAAGACCAGTCAATAAATCACCTATAACAGTAGGCTGACCAATACGTGCAAAGAGCTCCTCGAAAAGCCTAGAAACAACAAAAGCGAAGAAGAGTACAAGCATTAAATCATATAATAACTCCTCTCCACCACCCATAAACTACCACCAAAAATAATACTAGTTAATGGAAATGATTTAAAACAATATTATATATTAATCCGGCGAAAGCGATATTGGTCCTCACGATCCTAACCAAATATACTAGAACCATATAATACAATCTACTCCAAAACCCCATCGCCTTATAATACCCCATCACGAAACTATACAGCCATACAGCAATAATCGAAAAAGCAATTAGTAATAATCCTGTCAAAGGGTTCAGGACGAGTAACGCAATAATTATCCATGGGTAAACAAAATACCCTAAGTACTCGACTAATTGCCTCGTAGGACTACTCTTTAAGACCTGTAAAAAACTCCACCAATGCTTTTTAAAATATGAGGATGTATAGTCCCCCAGTAAACGCGTTAAACTAGTATGCCCCATACTTTCCTTCCTCATCGATAGTAAATGCCTATTCTTAATCCTGCCATCAAATACTAACCTATAACCATTCTTCCTAATCCTGCTCCCCAACTCCCAGTCTTCATGAATACTTATCGGGGGACCCATATCCTCCCTGTAAAACCCGGTTATCTCGAGTATGTGTTTATCAAAGAAGGTTACTGGTGTAACAGCTGGGAAATCCCAGTAAATACCGCCGAGATACCGGTAATAATATATCTTCTCGTTAAAACCAGGATTATCTGATAAAGCAGGAAAACATACACCAGCAACCTTATCCCTTTTACCCAGAATGCTTAGCGTATTGCGAAGAACCAGCGGGTTTACAAGGACATCATCATCTATAACTCCGACAAGCCTATACCTACTATTCCTAATACCCGTATTGCGAGCGACATCCACGTTAACAGCATTAATAACTATTTCTCTAAAAGAGAAGCCACCACTCCCCTTACTCATATAGCGCTTTAGTATGAGAGAAGCATCGGAATCTCCTTTATCTCGTACTATAACTACTTCGACAGGGAGGCCAGCTCGTTCGATATTTATTATAGAATCCAGTACTTTTTCAAGCATTAATGGTCTATAATAAGTTGTAACTATAAGGCTAACTCCATTAATGTCCAATACAATCCCTCGCATCAACAAGCCGGTCAGCATACTAAGTTAGCTAAATAAATACTTCGAAGAAACAAATAAAAACCCATTCCAATACTTAAACATTAAGGAAACGCCCGGGTAGTATAGCCCGGCCTAGTATGCGGGCCTGTCGAACACCCTCTTAATGAGGGTGCATGGAAAGCCCGTGACCCGGGTTCAAATCCCGGCCCGGGCGCTACCCTTTAACATTTAATCCCGCAATACATTGATTCTATACAATAAGCGTCTGCGTGGTGTATAGGGTTTCTGCATAGGAGATTTCTACAACATATGCATAGAAAAGCGGGAATACTCCTCGCAAACTCGATCAAGGATTTTACAAGGCTTGATGAATGGTTAATGGAGAAAGATAAGATCCGTTTACCGCTTATACTCGGCGGAGAGAATCATAATAGTGATAGCGTCCTTGTTTTAGAAAGGAGCTTAGAACTAAATAGATATACAAAATACCGCCAATTCCTATTCACACATGGAAATATTAACGCACTAATTCTGATCGATAACAAGCCCTACTACGCTATTGATGAATACACACATATAACGCCCCTCGACAGTATTGGAGAAGGCTTACACGCGATAAAAATAATTATATACCCACAAGGGATCGTTGGTGAGAGATATAATCCTGCCACCCTCGAATCAGTTTATATTGTCAGTATAGACCCCATCCTCTACATAGCCTCTTTAATAATAAATGCACTTACCCAATTCTACAAATTAAGCGACATCAATGATAAAGCGTGGACCGAGAAACTACTTAAACATATAGACCGATCAATAAAAGTTTCACCCCCAAGACCAGACGTAATAGAACTAAGTGTCAAAATGTTTGGAAGTAATATTTATTCAAAATATACAATGCTGATCGACGAATTATTAAGAATGAGTAAAGAGAAGAGGCGGCTTCTAAGTAGTAATGGGTATACTTCGACAGTATACCCAGAAGATCTCAAATTATTGATCGATTATATAATTAACAGACTGGATGAGAGAGTAAAACTTCAAGGTAAAACAGGGGTATTCTACTCAGTAATGCACTCCCACATAGATGCTGCATGGTTATGGAGGATTGAAGATACTGCTTGGAAACTAGCCAAGACGCTAGCTAAAACGATCACATTACAGAAAATTTATCCGGAAACAATTAGTGTGTTATCAACAACATACTTCTTCGAACTCCTAGAGAAAGATTATCCTTTACTTTACAATGAAGTAATAGGCTTAGTCAAGACTGGTAAAGTAATACCAGTTGGGGGGATGTGGGTTGAAAGCGACGTATACATTATACCGCAGGAAAGCCTTATTAGGCAATTCCTCTATGGACAACGAATACTGAGGGTAAAAACAGGTAGGTATGCATGGATAGGCTGGCTA
This sequence comes from Desulfurococcales archaeon, assembly GCA_027002875.1. Classification (GTDB taxonomy): domain Archaea; phylum Thermoproteota; class Thermoprotei_A; order Sulfolobales; family Desulfurococcaceae; genus WAON01. The sequence continues at coordinate 591 of JALWZC010000061.1, read as the reverse complement.
CCCGATAGCTTCGGCTTCTCTGGAAACCTCCCCCAAATAATGCTTAATGCAGGCATAAAGCTCTTTATAACGCATAAACCCATCTGGAATGATACAAATAAGTTCCCTTACGACACTTTCTACTGGAAGGGGATTAATAGTGAGGAAATACCAACCCATATAATTACGGGAGAACTAGCAAAAACGGGGACTATCAAATCAATACTCGACTATTGGAACGAGTATAGGGAGAAAGAAATAGTACCCAGCAGGATCTACACGTATGGACACTGTGATGGGGGGAGCGGGCCAACACATGATATGGTCGAAAGACTCAGGATAAACAATAATTTACCAAACACTCCACAAATAATTCATGGTAGACTAGAAGATTTCTATAAAGAAATAACCCAGCATAAAAACGAACTCCCCAAATATGAAGGAGAGATCTATGTCGAGTATCATAGGGGTGCATATACAACTAATCACTGTATAAAGCAACGCGTATGGATGCACGATTACCTACTAAGAGTTGCTGAGCAAGTCTATACATGGCTACACGTTGAAAACAAGTCTAAATATCCGGAGGAGACCCTTGACAAGCTATGGAAG
>JALWZC010000060.1 GCA_027002875.1 Desulfurococcales archaeon | reverse complement strand
TTCCATATAAAGACTACATAACAAATATATCATATAACTTCTTTGTTGCGAACTTAACTACATATACATGGATACGTGCCATATATTTCCCACAAATACTGCTAAACAAAACAGGAAGAAATATCTACTTTAAGATGATAGATGAAAATACAAGCATAACTGTAAAAGGATATATAAGTATAGTTGAGCATACTACGGGTCCCGAGACCGTTCTGACTTTAAATGGCTATGAGATGCTAGATTTTGTAATAAACTACCCGTCGCGAGTGCTAGGTGTAAATCTATCCGATACATGATTCGTTAACTGAGTGATCATTATGAATATTAAATCAAAAACTTTTTTAATACTTTCTGCAGTTATTCTTCTAGCAATACTATTTGGCTATCTGTTCCTTAAAACTCCTATGAATCAGAATGTTGAAGAAAATAAGGAAAAAAAGAAACCTCTGATCCTTGAGATTCAGGATTTTAATTTTACACCGATTAAAAATGATCTGTATGAATTAAAGATTCAACTATCTGCAGAGAATAAATGTTTGGTTTTAACGAGTGTTAAACTACTTAGCCAAAACAAGATCTTCTATTATATAGAGTCAGTTAGCCCAAACCTACCATTGAATATATCCTATCAAGTTAAAGTTCTTAAATTATTCATGCATATCAAGTACTTGAAATCATATTTACCTAAGAACAATTTTACAAGCCCGACGAGAAGCATACAATTACTTAATCAGGCATTTAATAAGGATAATATCTTTCCAAAGTTTATTAGAATATATTTCAAACCGTGCAAAGGGAAAATAATTTACCATATAGATTTTAGCCTGTATAAGGCAATTGTAAATTATATAAAATCGACTTATTATACAACTTATGACTATTCCATAATCGAGCTTTCTGCCCGCGGAGGTTCGATCGCTACGTTAGGAGTCATTAACAACAATGTTGAGATCACATTTAAGAGCTATAGTAACAAGACTATTCATATTACCCGTCTTGAATTCCTTATTTATAGTAAAAAGACCCACGAACTTGTAAGTAGGCAAGTTATTCATACAAATATAATACTTGACCCTCATGAAGTCTACGGTATTAGTTTTACGATCAAGACTCCTTGGAGGCTGTGGGATTACTATCTAGTAGTATATGCGTATAGTAGGGAGGGCGTAGTGAGGTATGCTAGGACCGACCTCTAAGTATGTCATCATATTGTTAATATTCATCCTTATACTGTTTAGTCTAGTCATAACTAACAGCTTAGCATTACAAACAGGCTATATAAGGAGGATCCATATTACTGGTAATGGTACACCATCTACTTATACTCCTAAAAATGAACCATACTATTTGTTCGTAGATTTCCCCGATCTCCCTTATTGCCTCCCCAACGTTAACTATTTAACAAGGCAGGTCTATTATACTTACGACTCAATTAATGATACATTAATCTCCTACACTAGCGGTAATGAAGGATATTTGTTCATTCTACACGGGGTGAATAATACACATAATTCTTTCGATATTTACTATCTAGATTTCACAAATGGGAGAAGTTATTATCTCGGTAATTTAGCCAAGTACGGATTTTATTTTCCAAAGTTTTTCTATAATGGGTATACTCTGATCTATGGTTTATCACGTATAACAGCTGGTAAACTCTTATTGTGGGTCGCGGTTATTAATAATAACGAGGACTATCTGCACCTCATACTCATAAATACCAGAGGTAAAAGCATAGAAGTTGTAGGTAATAGGACTATTCACGGAAGGTATATGTATATTGGTAAAGCTAGGGATAGATATCTTCTTCTACATGGCGGAGATGATGGATTTTTACATTTGATAGTTGCAAATGATCCGTTATTTTATCGAAATGAATCATATAATCTCAGCATAAAGGCTCCGCGCATGATCCCGGATCACACGCGTGAACCTATAAGTATGAATAATACAATATGGATCGTCCAACACTACTGGAAATGCCCGTCTCCTTTCGTATCCGGTAAGATGACAATATATTTATTCATGCTCAACCTGCCGGAGATTAATCGTAGCAAGATATACGTCTATATTAATAGTAGCGTTAGGGACTTCGAGAACAAATTTATGGGTCCGTACATCATCAATGATACACTATATTATTTGACAATGGATCAACTGCTATGGACCGATCTAAGTATTGATCCATTAAGAACGAGTAATTTGAGCGTTATAATGTATTCAAACGTATCCATCCCGGGCCAAGCTATTTATCGCTTTAACTATCCCTACCTATTTGTCTTAAAGACTACAAATAATTCCGATAACCTAGAATCTTGGCTGTCTAGTGTTACCATTTACAATATTAAACAGAAACAGCTTATCGATAATATTAGTTTATCCTTTATTGATAAACAATACATATACTACGATCCTATAGGTTCGATGCTTAAGCCCTTGAACAGAAGCCTATCTACTCTTATAATCCCTTATTATCTATATAACGAGAAGAACGGCTTACTAGGCTATGGCCTCGAATATTTATTATTTCACAACGGATTATACGTAGGTGAAAGAAACATTCTACTGTATAATTTAAGCGAATGGTCTATCTATAAGGGAGCTATGAATAATGAAATAGAGCTTTACAGCAGGGATCTGGATGGAGATAAGGCCCCCGAGACAATCCTTATCCATAAAGCAGTCTTCCTCAATAATTCATATAGTATTGACATCTACGTGATTAATGATCACTACTTATTCGGCGTCAAACCCTTGCCTGAACCATGGATTCTGCCGTTTTTGCTTTTAGCATCTATACTGTTTGCGTTTTTGCTTAAACATGTTAAGGGTAATGGTAAATAGATTCGTAATAACAATAACTCTATGCTTGAACTAAGTATTATTACTCGCGGGGAGGTTTTTGGTTCTCTTCAAGTGCGTGAAATGCGGTAGAAGTCATAGTAAGCCAAGGATAACTTGTAGTTATTGTGGTGGTCTAGTTAGGCCTGTTTATGAATGGTTTTGGAATCCCCGACGCGGGGTGGAAGGTATTTGGGGTTTTAGAAGTATGCTTCCGAGGCTTGAACGATGGGTGGGCCTTGGTGAGGCTTGGACTCCGCTAATACCTAGTAGTCGTTTATTCAGGGATCAAATGGTTTATTTCAAGGATGAGGGAAGGAATCCTACTGGTAGCTTCAGGGATCGCGCCGCTGCTCTCGTCGTTTCCCATGCATGCAGTATAGGTGCTAAGAGAATAATTCTTGCTAGTGATGGTAATATGGGTGTCAGCGTCTCGGCCTACTCTGCTCGATGCGGCTTGAAGACTAGGATCCTCGTCCCCCACAGTATTGATCCCGTGAAAGTATTGTTGATGAAGGCTTTCGGCAGCGAAGTATTAATGCATGATAAGGGTATTGATGAACTCATCCAGTTATCGAGGAAGTATGAGTCTAGGGGTTACTATAATGCTACAAGCACTCTTAACACTCTGAGTATCGAGGGTTTAAAGACTATTAGCTACGAGTTATTCCTAGACCTTCCCGGTATTAGAGAGGTTTTCATACCTCTAGGCAGTGGTTTAACTGTTCTCAGCATTTATATCGGGTTTAAAGAACTATTCGAGCACGGATTAATCAATCGCATCCCAAAGCTTATCGGTGTAGAAACATGCGGAAACCCGGTATACTCCTCGATGCTTGGAACAGGTAAGCATTGCTACGAGAAGCCATTCCCGGGATTATCTTATAAAAAGCCCGTTCTAAGCGGAATAGTCTCCGATGTATTGAGCAGGAATGGCGGAGTAATCGTAGTTAACCGTCGCGAAGCAATTAATGCAGCTAAGCTTTTAAGCAGGCTTGAAGGATTATTCGTTGAACCCTCCTCCGCCGTAGCGCTTGCCGGAGCATTAAAACATGGAATTAACGATTACGGAGTAGTATTATTGACGGGGCATGGATTGAAGGGGCCGTGGATGTATGTCCGCGGGAGTCGTTTGAGGGAGACTAGGATATTCCCGGGAACTACTAAGCACTTAATACTAGAAATCCTAGCTGAAAACCCGGGACTAACAGGGTATGAAGTCTGGAAGAAGCTAGGCCTTAAGATTACTCCTCAAGCAGTATATCAGCACCTAAGAGAACTCGAGGATCAAGGATACATCGAATCAAGACTATTAGAAGGCAAAAAGAAATACTATATTACAAATAAGGCCCGGAAAATAATCGGCTGAAATATCTTAAAAACATCTAAATGATAAGCTATGAAATTACTCCTCTTAGCGTTGATCTATTGCCGAGCTCTTCCAATTGTGCATATAGTTTTTTCAGCATGCAAAACAAAATAATATATAGGTGTTCGCAATGCATCACACACCATTATTTGTATTAATTATATCATTGCTCCTATTATCCCCGATAACACAGTTAATAGTGCCAGTTAATCCAGCCCCCGTTATGGGAAGGGAAGAGTTTTCCGCGTATAACTCCACGGACAACTTTACTTTAGACAAATATGTTGATAAAAAGCTGGAGATATACTTCCTCGACAGATTAACCCCAGGAGAAGCAGGTTCTGGAGCGATCAATCCTAGTGAGATAAGGAGTAGGCTTAACTATATTGTCACACTCATAGCTAAAGGCACAGATCCAATGGAAATCACCGAGAAATTAAAGCATATTGGAAATACGAAATACTTAGACGAGAATATCTGGGTTTATGAAGGAATTTATCGTGGACATAGAGTATTGATCGCTGTAGGGGATCTGGGGAGCTTCTATGTGAAGGTAGATAATGGTATAACAGGTTCTTATTATGCATGTGGTAAATCATTGAATGAATCCTTGATGGAGACACATATAGTCTTGTATAAGGATATGACCATTAAGTATTATGGACAATACGGCGAGTTCACACAGATGATCGAGCCTGGTATGGTATGCAATGTATCGAATGATACAACTACTTGTTCTCCTCCGAGCAATCAAAGCATCAGGAAAGTACTGTATAATCCCTATGAAGTATACTATGTGTACCTGGATGGATTGAGGATTGAGCCTCCTATAAGGGTGAGGGGTTCGTACCCGGAATATACTGATGGTTTCAGGATAGTGTATATGGAGGGGTTCGTACCCGTAAAGATCATTAATAAGGAGAACGTAGTAATAACTAGGGATATGATCAATATAATCGTTAAAATGTTTAGGGAGGAGGGATATAATGTTGCGGGGCCGGATAAGATAATTGTTGACGACATCTACTTAACCATGAATAATGAAAGCAGACTGATACCCGTTCTTAAACTGCGGTATAAAAACGCTTTAGCATTAGTTGGTATAGACACTAAGGGCGTCATGCTACTCAGCTTCGGCGTTTTCGCAGGATCAGCTGGCTATGATAACGGCGATCACGGCTTGAGGATTAACTGGGATAGTATTTTATCAAATATCAACGCTGTAAATGAAGAGAATACTGGAAACGGTAATGATAAAAACGATGTTTACACTATAGTCTTGACGCTCGCCTTAGTTGTTTTGGCAGCATATCTTCTCTGGATTAAAGTGTTTAGGAAAAGGTGAAGGTAATTTTTTACTGTTCCCATAATTCAAGGCTTTTTAATCATTAACCGTAGGGTTAGATAAGGGTAATAATGCTAGGATTTGTAAACTAGTATATTCTGCCTTTATCTAGTTCTCCTAGTAGGTCTTCCATTTTTACTAGGCCGAATCCTATCATGAAGTCTCCGGCTCCATAACTTATTAGTACTTCTTCCTTGTTTAGCCTAGCTGTTCCGCAGGGGAAGATCGTGTATGGCCGGTCGCCGAATACTTCGTAGGGCTCCCTCGGTTCCATTATGTATCTGGGGGTAACTGCTGTTACAGCTACATCGTTTCCATCTAGCTCTATTTCCGCCGCGAAAACCCTATAGGCTCCTATTTGTCGATCGACTCCGTGTATGAACGCTATTACCTTGTTCTTCTTGTAGTATATCGGTGGCGATGACCAGCCGAGCTTGTCTTCTTGTTTCAGCGGTCTCATTACCTCTATGTTATTCTCGACGATGATCTCCGTTATCTCATCGCTTACATCTCTCTTCCATTCTTTACCTATTAGTAAATAGTAGTTTTCATCGATCATGTGCGGCCGGTGGAAGAAGTACTTGTTACCCCCTATTCCCACAATGTAGGCGTCCTTATTGCTAATCATTTCATCCTCCAGTTCTCCCGGCAGTCTATGCACGTAGATTTTCCTCCACTTGTGCTCGTCTACTTCTTCTCGGATAGCTGTTACTGGTAGTGTACGCTCGATCCTTACGGCAGGGTTGAAGAAGTTTATCGTTCTACCAGTATACGTCATATAGACTGTGTCTTTAACCCTATAAGTCCTCGGATCCTCTGCTCCCCATAGATCATACTTTGTCGATGGGGATATGACTATTCTGGAAGCATAATAGTTTAGATTTATGTTTCCGCTAAGTATATCCTCTAATGGTAGTTCTAATTCGACTATTCCAGAAACATACTTGTAGTATCCAACGATTATCCTTGCATAAACCCTTACAGTTTCCCCTTCTAATAGTAGGGATGCATTGAATATTGCCGGCGGATTACTAATCGGGTAGTTATTGATGAATACTCGGTTGGGCGAGATAACCCCTAGTCTTTTAACTATATCACGAGTCTCATATAGCCTTAACTCGATCGCTTCCTCGAATCCCTTAGCTTTTGGAAACACTTCGTGGTATTTATACGGCCTAGGTTTTACTTTTCGCGGAGACATACCTGAAGATCCCATCCATATACTAGACTATACACAATATGGTTTTTGCCCCCTTTATAAAGAGTAGGATTGTTAGGCAAATAATATCGCCTAAAAGAAAAATTGACGGGTCTACTCAGCGTATTCCTTAAAGCTAACCTCCTTACCATGCTTAACGAATTTAAGCCTTATACTAGGCTTAACAGGTATACCGAGCCTGTGGAGAATTAATAGTGTAGTGTAGCCATCGAATTCTTTAACATCGCCCCTCCGGAGTAGTTCGTAAAAGACCCTTACAACGTAGGGGTATTCATTCGGGTATAGGCGTTTAGCTTTAAGCATCAGCTCCCTAGCCTTATCATCCGAGAGGTGATCCCATACGACTTTCTCGGGATCAACAACGTGTTCCTCAGCCTTCTCCTCCGCTCTTTTCACTTCTCTAATCTTCTTCATAAACTTCTCCATTAATTTACGCTTCAATTCCTCAGGTAATTCTTCACTCATAGTAAGCACCCACAAAGATCGCGGTTGCGCAGTCATGATATGTCGGCTATTTATTCATGGATATGTGTATGATTTAATATAGTTGATTGCTTGGTTTATCATAGATAAATAAGTTATTACATGATGTTTTGAGGCGGCTTCGTCATGGCTACAGGTATCGACAGTATTATTTCAGGTATTTTAATGCTCTTCATAGTTTTAGATGCTCCGGGCAATGCTCCATTATTCTACTTCTTTACCAAGGATCTAGAGCCTTGGAGGCGGATTAGGACTATTCGTAAGAGTATAGTTATTGCTACCCTCATACTATTATTCTTTGCTTTCCTAGGCGATTATGTCTTGATGTATTTTGATATAACGGTTAACGACTTCAGGATCGCGGGCGGTATAATATTGTTTATCTACGCCGTACTCGGTATACTCGGGCATAGTGAGGCTGAAGCTATTAAGGGGGAAGAAATTGCTGTCGTACCACTAGCTACACCATTGCTGGCAGGGCCGGGTGCTATAACGGTTGTGATCTACCTTAAGTATTCCGTAAACCTATTGATCGCTCTGTTAAGCATAGTTGTCAACATGATTATAGCATGGGTGTTGTTAGAGAATGGTGGTAGATTACTGGAATATATGGGTAAACAGGGAAGTATTGTTTTAAGCAAGATATTCGCAATCCTCCTAGCTGCTTATTCAATTGCAATGATTAGGCAGGGAGTAATCCTGTTAATTAATGGTTAAAATATTTCTCGAGGAGGTATAGTGTTATTACAATAACTAATAGGTCTCCGGTAGAAGCGGGCCTAATCCCCATCGCCCTATACTTATCATCGATTTCCATCAGGACTTCCCGCCAACTAGAATTACTCAGCAATCTTCCTAGTACACTACCGGCTTCCCTACGGATTTCTTCCGCAATACCTAAGCCATTCCTCCTAGCGACTACGGTATCTACCCCCTTACTGAGTAAGTAGAGGTAGGCCTCGGACACGGCTCTATCCCATTCATTATGTGTCTTCATCCTTTTATCTAGAAACTTGTAGGCCTCTATTACCGTGGGTAGCCCGTTTATTATCTCGTAGGAGTTTCTATCATATCTACTACTGTATTTTAGAGTATCTAGTAGTTTCTGATCCCTCTTAATTATCTCTACGATATAGTTCTTCGACCAGATGTTTACGTATTCCCCCGTTTGGTCTTTTTCCGTTATGTAGCTTGGTTTAACTGTTCTAATTGCTTTGTATAACCATACAGTATCCCATACTCCAGCATCACTAACATTTTCAACTAGTAATCCCGGAATCTCCCCTATTTCGATCTTATTTTTTACGCCTAGAATTTTTCCAATAGTATATACTAGGGGTAATAGAATTAGTAGTGATCCGAGCGATGTATTAGTACCGGTATGGTTCAATATATCCCTTACAGCGTAGTACAATTGATCATAGAATAAAGCCTTGACCACTCGCCCCCTAAACCCCCGTTTTAGGGCTCTATATATGTATCTGTACGATATGTTCGAAGCAATAGCAAAGTCCTTGAGGCTCAGATCGGGTAAATCCCCGTACCGATGTACTAGTCCCGGCTTTATACCGCTCTGGGCTTCTATTATTATGCTACTCGACATTATTGCCGAAATAGTTTGCAACGTGTTGTAGGGTGTCAGAGCTTATCCCTCTACGTCCAATATTACCGGTAGATCGGGGTTAACGAGTACTATCATTGATGTTTTTGGGTTAAAGTATATGTTTATAGCTTTAACTAGTACTCCCTTCCCAGCAGCTATTCTTAATAGCCTAGGTATTTCAGGGTCTCCCTCTGGATATGGTTTGAAAGCGTTTACACGGGGTAGTGCCGCTATAAATATTATTGCTCCAAGCCCTCCTTTCTCGGCGTGTTTGGTTAGTTCTCTTATATGCCTTCTACCCCTTAGTGTTGGGCAGTCTGGATACATGGCGTATATACTGTCTCCCCTTAGTACTGCACTCTTAGTTTCAACGTAGAGCGGTCTTTGGCTGCAATTGAGCAGGAAGTCGAGCACCGATCCCTCTAGTCTAGGGTTACGCTTTTCCAATCTACAATCCTTCAACCACGGAATCTCTTTCTTCACTACTAGTTTTTTGAATGAATCCATTTGAAACCCTGTATCTATTAGTGCTGCTCCGTCAAGGTCTTCTATAGCGAAGAGTCTATGGGTTGTTTTTCCCGGGTTTTTTCTCGGTATACAGTAGGCTTTTCGTCCCGGAACCATGTATTCTAGAAGCCTACCAGTATTATTAATGTATGCAAGCCTTTCTTCACCTGAAATATTTATTTTTACGACAAATCTATTCATTCTCTCAACGATCCTACACGTAATCCAATTATTTATTCTCATAATATCCTTCATCATTGTAATTCTACCGTTGGAGCATTGATAATTATTGTTAGTATTCTTAATATAGTGGTTAAGAAAATAAACCTTAATAGCCATTACTAACAATCAATCATATAGAGGTGGTAGAAGTGGCGGTTAAATTCGGAGACTTAATATATACTCCAGAAACGGCTAAGGGAGAAGCAGTATCTAAGGTTGAATCACACACTCCAAAAATTGAAGCGCCGGATAAGGTTAAAGCAGGTGAACCATTCACAATACATGTAAGCGTAGGACCCCACCCTAACAAGGTCGAGCACTCAATCAGGGAGCTACACATATACTTCTACGAGGAGGGAAGACCCTTCAACCCGATACACGTCGCATCAGCTAGGTTTGCACCAGGTATTACGGAGCCGGAATTAACGTTGAAGCTAAAACTCGAGAAAAGCGGGGTACTATACGCTGTAGCCTATTGTAACCTCCACGGCTTATGGGAGTCCCGGAAAGAGATCAAAGTAGAGTAAGGTTAGGGAGTATAAAAAATTAAAGTCCCTTAAGTAAATTGTTTTTTCCATCTAAAAATTCAATATTGTAAGGCTTAGGCTGTGGAAAATTGGTTTTGTGTGGTGAAGGCTGAATGGATGCTAAAGCCCGCGGCTTGGATGAGAAGGATGAAAAAATACTTGAGATGCTTATGCGTAATAGTAGGATTTCATATACTGATCTAGCCCGTATAGTTGGGCTGAGCGACGTAGCTGTTATTAAGAGGATTAAGAAGCTTGAAGACGCAGGTGTTATAAAATCATACACGATCGTTGTTGATCCATCTAAAATAGGCTATAAACTAACATGTTTCACGGGAATAAATGTACAGCCTCAGGAATTATTTCATGTATTAGAAGAGTTAAAAAAGATCCCGAACATAAAGTATATAGCTATGACTAGCGGCGACCACCATATAATGGCTATTATATGGGCTAGAGATCAGGAAGAACTAACTGAGATACACGAGAAAATCCTCGGTATTAAGGGTGTTGAAAAGGTCTACCCAGCTATTAAGCTTCAAGAAGTCAAGGGCCCTATCTGCCTATAACTAATTCCTCACCTATTCCTCGATAAGGTAACTATTGTTCCCGAGACTATAGGATATCTAATCGGATACTATTCTTTTATCGGTATCATAGTATCGGAGATTTTGGGAAAATGTTTAAAAGGATTAACCATATATTAGAATATTAGAAGTAAATGGTTAGGTGTTCGAAATGCCTGGATCAATCCCACTTATAGGAGAGAAATTCCCAGAAATGGAGGTTATGACTACTATCGGTAAGATCAAGCTACCAGACCACTTCAAGGGTAAGTACTGGGTACTCTTCAGCCACCCAGCAGACTTCACACCGGTATGTACAACGGAGTTCGTAGCCTTCGCTAAGAGGTATGAAGACTTCAAGAAGCTAAACACTGAGCTAATCGGTCTAAGCGTCGACTCAACATTCAGCCACATAAAGTGGATCGAGTGGATTAAGGAGAAGCTAGGCGTTGAAATACCCTTCCCAATAATCGCCGATCCCGGAGGCCATGTTGCGTCGAAGCTTGGAATGTTACACGCCGTAAGCTCAACACACACGGTTAGAGCAGTATTCATCGTAGACCCCAACGGAGTTATAAGGGCAATAATCTACTACCCATTAGACAACGGCAGAAACATCGACGAGATACTAAGGCTTGTAAAAGCTATACAGGTAACAGACAAGTATGGTAGGGCAACACCGGCAAACTGGCCGAACAACGAGTTAATCGACGACCACGTAATCGTACCACCAGCAGCTACGATACAAGAAGCAGCTGAGAGGACTAAGAAGTATACATGCTACGACTGGTGGTTCTGCCACGAAGAATTAAAGGAGAAGACCGACGTAGAAGAAGCTAGAAGCTTCCTTAAGAGAGTTGCCCGCTGCTAATCCCGCTTAGGATAATAAAAGGCTTTTTTAATAATACTGTTCAAAACCCTATCCAATCATTTTTCAGGGCTCATATGCGTAGGATGATGGTATTTCGCCAGTGTCTTTCAACCAGTCTAGTGCTCTCTTGACTGCTTGCTTCCAAGCAGTGTAGAGTTTTTCTCTCTTCTCACTACTCCATATGGGTTTGAATATTTTGTCTATTCTTCTAAGACCAGCTAGTTCGTTAGTGTTCTTCCAGATTCCTGCCCCCAGGCCTGCGGTAAAGGCTGCTCCGAGGCTAGTTGTCTCGATGTTGGCTGGTCTTTCGACGGGTATTCCCAGCGTATTAGCTTGTAGTTGTAATAAGTAGTTGTTTCTTGATACTCCACCGTTTACTCTTAACTGTTCCGGCTTAAGCCCCGTATCTTTAATCATTGCATCGATTACGTCTCGAACACGCCAAGCTATTGATTCTAGTACTGCGTGGACTAAGTGTTCTCTCCTTGTATACCTTGTTAAGCCTATGAATAATCCCCTAGCGTAGAGGTTCCAGTAGGGTGCGTATAGTCCGCTGAAGGCTGGTACGAAGAATACTCCGCCCGAACCTGCTCCTCTGGTTTCTATTGCGAGTTTCTCGGTCTCGCTCGGGTTTTTGATCAATCCTATATCTTTTAACCATTCAATCGCTGCTCCAGATACTGCTATTGACCCCTCTATTGCGTATTTTACGGGTTCTCCGCTGAATTTGTAGGCTATTGTTGTTATTAATCCGTGTTTTGAATATTTGGGTTCATTACCGGTGTTTAGTAATAGGAATGATCCCGTACCATATGTTACTTTTAACTCACCTGGTTTGAAACATGTTTGGCCGACTAGTGCTGATTGTTGATCTCCTATTATTCCGTGGAGGGGTATCTCGTGGCCTGTTATCTCCTTATTCATGTATCCTAGGGGTTTCCTACTGCTTGAATCGGCTACTACTGGGAGAATCGATCTTGGTATGTTGAAGAGTTCTAGGAGCCGGTCATCCCATTTTCCCGTTTTGATATTATAGAGCATTGTTCTCGAAGCATTCGATGGATCGGTTATATGAGTACCGCCGCGTTCTGGGGTAATATTATTCATTGTACCCCTTGTAAGGTTCCAAGCGATCCATGTATCAATTGTCCCGAATAATAACCTATTCCTGCCGAGCAGTTTTCTCGCATCCGGAACGTTTTCAAGGATCCATTTTATCTTTGTAGCCGAGAAATATGTTGAAACCGGTAAACCTGTTCTCCGACGTATTTCTTCGGCATAGCCCTTCCTTTTTAGTTCTTCGCAGTATTTGATCGTTCTTGTATCCTGCCAGACTATCGCGTTATAGACTGGTTTTCCCGTTTCCTTATCCCATAATATTGTTGTTTCTCTCTGGTTCGTTATTCCTATAGCCTTTATCCTAGATGGATTGATTCCTGTCTTAACTATTACTTCCCGTATGACTACCCGGGTATTCTCCCAGATCTCCATTGGATCGTGTTCTACCCATCCAGGCCTCGGCGTTATTTGTCTGTGCTCCCTATAACTATATCCGAGCTGTACTGCTTCATCATCATATATTACTGCTCTCGTACCCGTTGTCCCCTGATCTATTACGAGCAGGTATTCCTTATCCATGGATTCTTCAGCCTAGAGAGGTATGTTTCCATGCTTTCTAGGGATTAAGTGTATGAATTCATCCCTCTTATGTTTCAGTGCTGAGAGTGCCTTGTAGAGCTTGATCCTAAGATCCCCTGGATCAATTATATCATCAACGTATCCGAGCTCAGCGGCATGGTATGGGTTTGCAAATGCTCTACGATATTCAACGAGTTTCTCCTTCAGGAATTCCTCTGGGTTCTCGGCTTGAGCAGCTTTCTTCCTATACAGTATCCTTACAGCGCCCTCCGGCCCCATTACTGCTATTTCAGCTGTTGGTAACGCGTATACTATGTCTGCTCCTAGAGACCTGCTCCCCATCGCGATGTATGCTCCGCCATAGGCTTTCCTAACGATAACCGTTATTTTAGGCACTGTTGCCTCTGAGTAAGCGTATAGTACTTTTGCACCATGCTTAATGATCCCGCCGTGCTCCTGGTCTATTCCCGGCATGAATCCAGGTGTGTCTACGAATGTTATTATTGGTATGTTGAAGGAGTCTAGGAACCTAACGAATCTGGCGATCTTGTTGGATGACTCTATATCTATTACCCCTGCATTCACTGCTGGCTGGTTAGCAACGATCCCGACGCTATATCCTCCAATGCTCGCGAACCCGATTACCGCTGTTCTCGCATAATCCCTCTGTACCTCGAGGAAGAACCCGTCGTCTACGATCATAGTTATTAGCTCCCTTATATCGAAGGGCTTCATCGGGTCAGTTGGTATTATCGACCGGGCTTCTACGATCTTTCTATCCGTGGGGTCCTCCGTGTGTATCATTGGTGGCTCCTCCTCGAAGTTATCAGGTAAATAACTCAGCAGTCTCCTAACGATTTCAAAAGCCGATTCTTCATCCGGCGCTACGAAGTGTGCTACGCCGCTACGAGAACCATGTACATCCGCTCCTCCCAATTCTTCAAATGTAGTCGATACTCCTGTTGCGGCTTTAACAACTTCTGGACCAGTAATGAACATGTAGGACTTATCAACCATTACGATGAAATCAGTTAGCGCCGGGCTATAGGCAGCGGCTCCGGCACATGGACCTAGTATCAGGCTTATCTGTGGTATTACACCGCTCGCTTTTACATTGGCTGCAAATATTCTCCCACAACCATGTAGTGCCGCAACGCCCTCCTGGATCCTTGCGCCTCCAGAGTCGTAGAGGCCGATTACTGGTACTCCGCTCTGTATAGCCATTTCAATAGTTCTAACGATCTTGTCTGCGTGGCTCTCCCCTATGCTTCCACCCATTACCGTGAAGTCCTGGGCGTAGATGTATACTAGCCTACCATTAATCCTTCCATAACCTACGACTACACCGTCCCCATAATATTTAACCTTGTCTAAGCCGAAGTACTTGCCGCGGTGGGTGCGCATCCATTGTAGTTCTTCGAAGGAGCCGGTATCTAGTAGTCTCTCGATCCTCTCCCTAACCCAGAGTTTTCCCTTACTCTTCTGTCTCTCAATCCTTTCTTTTCCACCGCCTAGGATTGATTCCTCCCTCTTCTTCTTAACATCCTCTAGTAACTCGTCGATACTCTTCTTCTCCGGCAATTATTAATTCACCAGTTATTTACTCGGAGGGGATTTATAGTGAAAAACATTATTTTACGCGGGTAAGGATCGTTACTGTTGTGAACGTTCCTACTCCGCCTATGTTCTGTGTAGCCGCTATGACTGGATCACTAGCTTTTTCACCCGGGAATTCCCCGCGTAGCTGTAGCGTTGCCTCCGCTATCTGGTATACACCCGTTGCCCCTACTGGGTGTCCCCTTGCTTTTAATCCGCCGCTTAGGTTTACCTCTGGTTTATCTCCCTTAGCAAACCTTCCTTCCCTCCATTCCTTCACGGCTTTACCCTTACCAGTGAAGCCTAGGTCTTCTAGTGCTAGATACCCCGTTATGTGGAAGGCGTCGTGTACTTCAAGGTATTCTATATTTCTGGGCTCAACGCCAGCCATCCTATAGGCTGTCCGGCTTGCTTTCACCGTTGAATCAAGTGTTAGCAGGTCCCTCCTACTTCCCAGGTCTACGGAGTCGGTAGCCATTCCTATGCCTTTAACTTCTACTAGTATATCCCTACCGGTAGCTTTGGCGATCTCCCTAGCTTTTTCCTCTCCACGGACAAGTATTACGGCTGCAGCCCCATCTCCTATCGGCGAGCAGTCGAATAAGTGTAGTGGATCGGCTATGACGGGGCTATTGAGGATTCTTTCAATAGTAGTCTTCCTCGGCAGCTGTGCATAGGGGTTCTTCGACGCGTATTCATGCATTCTAAGGGGCCAGTAAGCCATGTCTTCCCTAGTATAACCATACTTGTTCATGTAAGCCCTAGCTACAAGGGCGTTGAGCCCCGTAAAGCTTGCACCATAGAACACTTCGTATTCTTGATCAGCAGCTAGTGCTAACGCTTTGGTAACAGCTGACGTCAGATTCTCGGTTAGCTTCTCTAAACCCCCTACAGCTACTATATCAGCCATACCGGAACGGACTAGGCTGTATCCAGCATAGAAGGCTGCCCCACCACTACCACATGCAGCTTCAACTTTGAAAGCCGGTATACCCCTCAACCCACTATAATCGGCTAACAGGGCTCCGAGACTGTCCTGTTCCATTAACACGCTACTAGTCATGTTTCCAACTACAAGGGCCTGAGGCTTAATGCCGCCAGCGTCATTAATCGCGCTAGTTATTGCTTCACTAAATAATTGACGACCACTCTTATCATAGAAACGCCCGATCTTAGTCATTCCCACACCAACGATAAACACGCGATCCATTCCCCAACCACCAATAAGCTATGAGAGTATACTTAGGTATTAACCACCCATATTATTGGTTTAACTATCCTATCCTCTATAAAGTATTCCCAGCCAATTACATGTATAGATACTATAATCGTTTAATCAGCCTTTTAGGGAGGCGGTGTAGAGACGCTGACTAGTCTTAAGGATAGGCTTCTAAAATACATCGTTAAGAAAGCTGTGGGTTTCCCCGTCGATGATATCGAGTTGGAGAAAATAGTTGGTTCTTCCCAATATATTATCATGAGGCGTGTCGTTGGGAGCATTTCAACTGAAATAGTCATAGATAAAGACGGGCTATTATACTGTGGAATCTGTAAGCGCGGCACATTTACTAAGCGTGGATTATACCTCCACCTGTTAAGGGTTCATAGGGATGAAATACTTGAAATGGTTGAAGAGAAGTCTCGCAGGATTAAGAGGTTTTATAGCGGTTTATACAATAGTTGAAACAGTTGTCCCGAGGGGTGGAGTCTCCTCATCGAAGAGTTTCCTCAGCATTGAAGTCTCCGGTCATCCATAACTACTAGTTAATTCCTGTTACGGGAATTATTTGTTACGGATTATACTCCTTTATTATCAGTGTTATATTATACTCCAGCCTAGTCTTCCTAATATTCTCCGTAAACCTAGCGGACTGTGAAGCATAGTCTCCACGGTAGACCCGTGTTGTAACTATTATCGGAGTAATATAGTAGGCTGCATTTTTGATATGATTAATGCCTTTACCTAGACTTGCAGTTAGGTCTATTCTCAGCCAGCCCCATGGAGGAATATATGCTACAAGCCATCCATGCCCACCCCCACCTATAAACTGGTAGTGGAACAGGCCTCCGACCTCTGAACGCTTAAACTCGTATCCCTTCCCCAGATAGATGAAGCCTATTTCGAGGAAGCTGGGTATACCCGCCTTCCTCAGCAATGTTATTAATAGATTGGATTGATCATCACAGTCTCCAGCGCCTTCAATGATCACTTCCCATGGATGCCTTGCCGGGATCCTAGTCGAGTATACTATGTTTTCATCCAGCCATTTAATAAAAGTCATTAGGGCCGTGAAGGGTTTATCCATCGAGCCAGGCTTCCTGGATAGGTATTTGTATAGAAGGTTTACTAGTGGATGCGATTGATTCCACATACGCGTCTCATTTAAATACTTGGATTCTTTAAATCTGAGATCACCCCATCCACCAGCTTTCTCATAAATTTCCTCCGCTGAGCCAGCCTTATATAAATCGATCACTTGGTTAACCCGGCTAACCATATCAACGGAAACATTATAGTATACCCACGCTGAAACCCACTGCCCCGGTCTAAGCATTTTCTTCTCATATTCAGGAGCATTCACGATTAACGTTATAGAGCCCTCACTATAGCGTAGGGTGTAATTATACCTAGTACCATTTACAACTGCCCTAACACCCAGCACTTTTTGATCACTAGTATTCAGAGGGTAATCGAAATAGAGGAGGTCGGTCTTATTTATTGGATAGGCTTCACTACCAATATTCTTGATCGAACCACCTATTGTAAGGTTCAAATAATAAGTTTTAACCTCAAACTGTCCAGAGACTCTGAGGGATCCAATAATAGGTACCAAGAGTAATAGTAGGAGTATAAACGCCGATACACGATTAATCAATAAACCCTTACCTCTAGACCCCCAACTAGTTGTTTCCAATTGACACTTACCCAGTATATTGTTTTAGGTTAAGTCCTATATCAGCCTAGCAATGCGTAAGGGGAATAGTATGGTTTAAAAATTAATTTTAAAAACTACTTGGTTTGATAAAAACACGGGTATTTATTACTTTTAAATCGTTACGAGGCCTGCTCCCTGGAGGCTTTTTAGACTTAGAACTAGTGGTTCGATTACTTCTCCAATATCTACTTTTACATCCTTACTGATCTTTTCCGCGATCTCCTTAACAGTGTGTTCCCCATCACATAGGAGCCACACATAATAGGCTAGTGCCGATAATTCGAATACTTTCTCCTCAGATAACGCTACATAGAATTTCTCATTTTCCTCTGCTAGGAAGACGCCGTTACGTTTAGGTTTTGCCTCTTTTAACCCTTCATACTCCTCTAAGGGGTTAGTCGGCTGATTGTTACCGCCTGCCTCCAATTCGCGTCAACCCTTCTTCTATATCTTATTAGTATTGACCTCCCTGCCTGATATATCTGCGTTTATGGAATCCTCCCGTTCTACGAGGCTTGTATGTATCGGGGGCTGTTGGTTGCTCTTCAGGTATTTCCTCGGCTGGCGGGGCTTCGGTGTCTTCTACTTCTTTAACCTCGGTTGATCGACCAATGTTTAACTGTACTTTTCCCCTATAGCTCGTCGTCCAGGCCTCCTTGATCTCAACGACTTTCCCTTCTTCTAATGTGCCGGCTTTACTACCCCATAGCGTTGCTTGTACTCTGCCGGATTCATCGCCTATTACTGCGTTACTTATAGTTCTAGGGCCTTTACGGGTTTGGATTACGCGGGGAGAACTTGTTTCCAGTACACGCCCAGTTACGTGGACGTGTTCCTCCCCGGCTTTTAGATCAATTATGCGTTTTTTCTCCTTATTTTCTTCAGACATTACGTGTTTCGTCTCCGATTTATGAGTTATAATGTGGGGTATATGTGTTAGAGGTTAATATATTAATCCGTTAAAGCTTGAACCTGAACTCGGGCTTCTTCATCTCCGTAAATGCTACCCGGTAGATTTCATCGATGCATTTATCAATTATTTCGGGTGATTCGCTGCCGCAGTAGAATAAGTGCGACGGATCACGCCTTTTATCGCTCGACCCGAAACCTTTTACGGGAACATAAATCTTCGACAACCTGTTTGAAAGGATCGATTCAAGATCCTTCTCCTCCCATGTAAAGGATAGAGCCGCTACTACTTCAACCCATGGATTCGTCGTCAAATAGTCTATGTGCCAGTGTTTCCTTTTATCCTTCCTTAAATGTCTCAGTATCCTAGCCCTTATACCCCCCGGCCCTCTAGCTGATCCTATATAGGCGTATATACCTGGTTTTAGATTAAACCTTTTACCTCCTTTCGTAGTAATTGTTAATCCTCGCTTAACCCTAATCACTAGTACATAGTACCCCGGGTCACTCGGTAGATCGATCATACTATTCAAATCCTATAATCAGCCCCCCAC
>JALWZC010000059.1 GCA_027002875.1 Desulfurococcales archaeon | reverse complement strand
TGAAAAATATTTGTATTAGACTTTGAGGTAGTCTAACTGATACTCTCCCTTCTCCAACAACCTATCCCACAGCTTCTCCACTACCGTATGCACATACTCGACTGCTTTAGCTTCGTCGATAGTTAACAGCTTCCTATCCCTCATAATGATCCTACCGTTAACGATAACTGTCCTAACATCCTTACCCGTGAAGGTATTGACTATGTGGCCGTAAACTGTTTCCTCATTAACCGGTGTCGGAGTATATTCAGGCTTAATAATTACTACATCAGCCTTCTTACCGGGCTCTAGGCTTCCAAGTTCATCCTCTACGTGGAACATCTTTGCAACATTGATCGTAGCCATCTCAACGATCTCCTGCGGAGTCATAAGCCTCGGATCAAGATTCCAGACTTTGTGTATTAGATAGGTAGACCTCATGTTCTCGAATACGTCGAAGATGTAGCCGTCGTTACCTATACCAACGTTTATACCCATACGCATCATCTTAGGAACTGGTGGTACACCAACGGCGTTGAGCATGTTGCTCATAGCGTTGTGGGCTACGTGGGCTCCGGACTTCTTGATAATGTTTAACTCGTCATCATTAGCTTGTACGACGTGTACTAGGATCACGTCTGGACCTAGGAATCCAAGCTTCTCCATACGCTCAATAGGCCTAATCCCATACCTCTCGAGGTTGTGGTATACGTCGATCAATCCCTCCTCGACATGTATCGATAGCAGTGCGCCGGTCCTATTCGCTATTTCCCGAGCCATCTTGAACAAGTCATCGGTTACCGTAAAGCTTGCATGTAGGTATATAGCACCCTTAACAAGCTTGGATGGATCCTTATTGTTCTTCAATATGAATCTCTCATCCTCCTTAACACCCCTAATACCCTCCTCAATACTACGCCTCTGGGTTGCTTCGAAGGATAGTATTCCTCTGAGCCCAACCTCGTTAACTGCTTTCTCCATATGATCAAGTATTCCCTCAATAGCGTTTGGAGCACTAATATTATCGAAGAACATCGTTGTACCAGTCTTAGCGAAGTCTATAGAGCCGATCAATGCTGCAGCGTAAGCGTCTTCATGCGTTAACAACACGTCTAGAGCCCACCATATACGCTGGAGGTTCTGCTGGAAATCCGTCGGCGGATCAATTCTTGCAAACCAGGGACTAGCCCTCAACAAGGCTCCGTAGAAGTGTGTGTGGGCACATATGAATCCCGGAGTAACAACTGATCCACGGGCATCGATAACTTCCTCAGCCTGATACTTATCCTTACCATCACCCTTACCGACACCAACGATCTTATCCCCATCGATCGCAACATAACCGGGGTTAAGGATCCTACGCTTACCATCCATCGTTACAACAAGACCATTACTAATTAGTAGAGACACCTTCTCCATAGAACAGTCACCCCACCTATAATAATACGATTACGTCGTAGCTAATAAAACCAATCATCTAAGTATAGGAGTATTAGTGAAAAACACCATTAGTGTATGTTCATACATCATTTACTCTCTTCTTGAGATCTTCCTTAGTTTTATGTATAAAATCACTCCTATTATTAATGACGATGTAGTTATTGCGAATAGAGAAACAGTTTGGTTCGCGGATTCGCAGGAACTAAAAATACCGTCTTTTTGAAACAGGATATCTGGTACCTCTCCGCCTAGCTGTGAATATATGAGCTCCTCAGTTACACTCCTTATTTCTCCATATGCTTTCCCAGGGAATAAGTGGACTACAATGTATCTTTCGGGACCGTATTTTTCAATATATGATTTAGTAGTTAGTTCAAATGTGGGTATTAGATAGTGGGAGTTGTTAATATAGAATGTATCATAATACATCCTGACAACTACTAAGTCTTCTATACTATTAGCATAGAGGATTTTCGCCAATTTCCTGGATATGAACTTATGATGTATAATGACATCATTATACGCTACAAGTATTTTCCTTAACAGTTTTTCGTCTATAGTAAAGCTCCTACCGCCAATTACTCTCGGGAATAATCCAGTTATATAAACGGGTTTTATGCTACCATCGATTTCTCCCCAACGTATACTTATTTTATAAGGCCATGATAAGTTCCCGATCTTAACAATATATGTATTCCTCCGATTAACGATCTTGTATTTATGAGTTGTCTCCTTAGAGATCCATTTTCCAGTATGTGGGTTAAAGTATGTATCATAACTCCATACGATTTTCCCTGTGGAGCCGTTAGGATTAATAGTACTGGCAATACCTGCATACTTGACTGATATATTACCAGTAATATTAACTAATCCGCTGAGAAGCCTCCTAATTAAATCTACACCCCTATTAACATCATTGATTAATGGCGGAAACCTATTTCCACGGGTTAACCTGTAATAGATGTATCCACTGCTAGTAATCCTGAATATTCCACGATAACCCCCAATACTGATCGATGTTGAATAAACGTAGTCTCCAGGAGGATTATGATACGTGATCCAGTGGTTTGACTGCGGAAGCCCAGCGATTGACAATATCTTGTTACCATATAAGCCGTCAGCAGGCATAACGTTGAATATGTACGTTTTAAACCCCGATAGATCACTAAGTCCTAAATATTCATTCTTATCGTTTATAATTGGATTATTTGTCGCGGATACTACAAAAATGTTAGATAATGATGCTGTTAAAACTACCAATAATAAAACACTTAATAATACATGTATGGTTAAGTTAATCATATGGTATCGCCAAATAGTCTTGCATTTTACATTTTTTGTTAGACTAAGTATTAAGTTTTGTTTTTAGGGTAAACCTAGGCGGAGATGAGGGTTAGTTATGCTTTTATTACTATATTATTTTTTAACGTATTCATAGGTGTTTATCCTCGCCTAATTATCTCGATGATCTTGCCTTTAACCTCACTTTCATAAATAAGCTTGTAAGGAACTTGTTTACCCTTGTACTCGGTTGGTAGGGGGTTGCTACAGTACATTGCTTCACTGAGTATACCCATTATCTTTACCGGGGGTAGTATTGCGGCTGCCCTTACCTCACCCTTCCTTATATTCTCGATATTCGTAACTATATCGTAGGGGAGTACTCCCTCAGCCTTGGTTAGCCATAGCTTATCGGCTTTCGGATGCTTCATTACTGAGACGATCTCTACTCCCTCGATATCAATACTGTATAGCGGATTATTATCATCGCCTCTCATGATCCTATTCCTTAACCCATATAGTATTCTGAGGCACCAACGGGTTAATGCTACCTGGTAAGGATCGGGCCTGTATCTGCGGAGTGCTTCTTTATCAAGGAGTATTTTCGCTAGTTTAACTGAAGCGTCCCTTACAGCGTTTATCTCCCTAGTCTTTACCAATTCACTGCTTGGAAGGTACATGTATTTTAAACGGTAAATATTCGTCTTCAACTCATGGAGTATATTGTTCAATAAGCCCATGTTTAACGGGATGTTCAACTTATGATTCCTAATGATGTCAACTAATAGATTATATGCGTATTCAGCCATTAGTATCCGGTAATCATTAGCTGTATCAACCAGTTCTCTTCACCAATATAATAAGAGGAGGAGAAAAGAGAAAAAGATACTTACTGGTTGAGGGGTTAGTCTGGTATGATCCTTGTACCTGTTTCTCCCTTTAGTGCTTCGTAGGCTTTTGTTAGGTGTGCTATGATTGCTTGTTTACCTCCGTTCTCAATGAATCTTATTGCTGCTAATACTTTCGGCCCCATGCTTCCCGGCTTGAAGTGTCCTTCCTCGAGGTATTTCTTTGCTTCACTAACCGTCATTACATCGATTGGTTTCTGGTCCGGTTTCCCGAAGTTTAAGTATACTTTGTCGACATCGGTTAGGATCATGAAGGTTCCTGCACCGATCGCTGTAGCGAGCCTCTCGCCTGCAAGGTCTTTATCGATTACCGCTTCAACGCCGTGGAGCAGCCCTTTCTCATCGTAGTATACTGGTATTCCTCCACCACCGCTAGCTATTACGATGAATCCCTCGTCTAAAAGCTTCTTAACAGCATCGATCTCCACGTGCCCCTTGGGGTCGGGTGATGGTACAACCCTTCTCCAACCACCTCTTGGGTCGGGTTTAACAGTCCACCCGAATTCTTCCGCTAGCTTCTTTGCCTCTGCTTCATCATACCATGGCCCAATGTATTTTGTCGGGTTCTGGAAGGCTGGATCGTTCTTGTCAACGATCGTCTGTGTAACGATGGTTACAATACCCTTAACGATCCCTCCATTCAATAAGCCTTCTTCTTTAAGCTTATTGTAGAGGCTCTGCTGGATAAGGTATCCGAGCCATCCCTGACTCATAGCTCCGGCGATGTCTAGGGTCATTACTTCAAGGCCTTTCAGCTTCTTTCCTGCAAGCATCCATTCAGCAATAATACCGACCTGTGGCCCGTTACCATGTGTTATCGCGACCTTATAGCCTTCCTTAATGATCCTCACTAGGAACTCGGCGCTCCTATAAGCGTTTTTCCAGTAGTTCTCAACAGTTCCCTTCTCGCCTTTAGTCTGGAAGGCATTACCTCCGAAGGCTACCACGATATACTTTTCATGCCTATCCTCCACGATTACAACACCTATACACTACTATGTCTTGTTATTCAATAATTCAAGGCTATTGTTAAATAAGAACTTTCCTCTTAAGAGAATACATGTTCCTCGAGGAGAGGGCTTAGAGTCCCGGAGTATTGTTAGGGTTCTATTCGGGGTATTAATAGCTTGCCCAATGATAAGATACTGTTGATCCGGGGCTTAGCTTTAGACTTATCACTGCTCCACTCATATCTATTGCCTATGTTTGACATCATGCGTAAAAACAATGAGTTAGTTATCCGTAAAAGGTATGGTTATTGTATGGGTTTAACTTGTAGTTATAATGCGGGTAATCAATTAGTTCGATGCATAGTACCGGATAATTGTAGCCTAAAATATGCTAAAGAATTAGTCGGGTATACACGGCTACACTTATACCACAAACTTATGAAGCTAATCAATATGAAACCAGTATATGGGGTAACTATACCCGCGTCACCAATGGATAAATTCATAATTGCAGTAACAATCTACTTATCGAGAAACACCGATTACTACAGGAACACTGTTAAATGGGTTAGGAGGCTCTTCGAACAAAACTGTTTATGGGGGAAATGCGAATACAGCGGCTTGCCCGGATCTTATCTTTTGAACGAGTTATACGCGGTAATCGATGATATCAGAAAAATATTCATGTATAAGAATAGCGTGGATGGATGGGTTAAAGAAGCGGTTCTCCTACTAGGTGTTAAAGGGTTTGGGACAAAATCGGTAATGGCCTACCTATTACACTCCTATGGGTTGACAATATATGCGCCAATAGATAGGTACTACTATGAATTCCTCAAAAACCTAGGTTTCAAGGGGAGACTACCAGTTAAGAATAAATGTATTACTGCAAGCTTAAAACTCGATAACTGTAGATTTAGGGAGAAATGTTTATATTACGAAGCAATGAAGAGATTCGGTGAGTACAATGGTTTAATACAATCAATAATATACTTAAAGAACAAGCTATCAAGAAAGAATAGATCAAATATTGAAGAAAAATTAATCCCAGCAGGCAAAGCCGAACAATACATTTCCTACCTTAACGAAGTAATTGGAAAACTCGAAACATCTATCTCTAACTAAATTGTCAGTTTTCCATTTACATTTGACTGGCTTTTGTGGTTAGGAAATTTTGTCAAATTACTAAGCATGATCGTTAACCTTCTTAGCTTAGGGTTTTAAATAATCTGGGAAATAATTGAATCTGGGAAAAGAATGCGTCTGTGATTTACAGCGTCTTTCGAAGTGAAAGTAAGGATATCAAAGAAGTTTACAATATTCATACCCAAAGCAATAGCGGAAGCTATAGGGTTAAAAGAGGGAAGCATTGTTAAGCTGAGAGTTGAGGGATCAAAGATAATCCTTGAACCGGTATTAGACCCCTTTGAATATGCTCTTAAGTCCCGGAAATATGCAAAGATGACCTTCAAGGAATTCGAGAAAGAATCCGAGGAAATGCAGGATGAAATCTACGGGTAAGTTAAGATTATGTCTAGATTCA
>JALWZC010000058.1 GCA_027002875.1 Desulfurococcales archaeon | reverse complement strand
TTACAAGCCCGGGGAAGAATCTGGGCGGAGCCCTTGAACCCGGTTCGAGTGCAAATCCCCCAACCCATCCATCCATCCATAACGGGCTCCTACCTATGGCGCGCAATCCATAACCAATTCTTTATGAAAAATAAATATTAGTTTCCAAAGTGTATTTTTATAAAACGGGGGCTTCTATGCCCAGGAGTCTATTCTTGATACTGGTAACATTTGTAGCTATAGCATCCGTAACCAGCCTATACTACACGTTATTAAATCATCCAACAATCTATGGTTCACCTTCACTAGTAGAATATAACATAGTAGCATTGAGAATAAACGATACAAGCATATATACTGAATACACTAAGAAGATAACCGGAATACCACCAGATAACATTGTAAAAACCATTAATATATTGAAGAAAAAGGGATACAGGGTTGAAACATTTATAGGTATGAACAAGTTCATACTGGAAAGAATAATACTAGAATCAAAAAACAATACCGTAACAATAACCTTCAAACCCTCAACATCGATAATACTAGCATATAAGAAGCCTCCAGACTACATAGTACATAGTGAAAACTACAAGTTTGAAATAGTAAATAAAACATACAGGATAATATTCAACGGCGAAGACATAACAAACAAGACAATCCTACTACCCGGAACCATAGAAGAACTAAGCCCCGAAGAAGAAACAGTATTAATAACACTAACAAACCAATCAATCACGAGCAAAAACCTAACAATAGGAATACAACCATGCAAAGACAAGGAAGAACTACTAGAATACTATAAACAAACAATAAATAATACAGGAAAACACATAGAAGAATGCAGGAACGATCCAAAATGTATAGGAGCCTGCAGTAAACCATACATAGTACACGTTAAAAACTGGCCAGTACTAATCCGTAACAAGACTACATGTTGTAAAATAATAGACGGAATAAATCACTGCATAATACAATCCTCAATAGCGAAAACATGCTATAAAAACACAATAATAACAATCCAAGGCAGCCTAGAAACAAAAACACTCCTAAAACTCATAAACAACCTAATACCCAAACAATAACTAGTAATAAATTCAATTGAGAAGAATAAATATATTGATACAACAAGCTATACCTTTAGTCATAAACGACCCGCTCAACAGGATCGATACATATCGGTGAATAGTAGATTTTACTTAAAAATACTATCAACAACCTTCTTATACTCTACAATACTAGTAGTTTTCAAGGGGTCGAGCCCCCTTATACGGGCTAGTCTAACGCTGGCTAAGCCGAATACTAGGCTACCATATAGTAGTTTCTCGAGCAGGGTCTCGCCTTTTAATAATAGCCTGTAAGTCGGAATACTGTTCTCCTTATAGATCTTTTCCATATAGTCTACGAGCCTTGATCCAACTCTATCAGATGGATCGCTTACTAGTATAGCCGTATACTTGTTCTCATAAGGCTTCTCCCAGCCCACGATATCGTTATGCATCCATTCCGGAGCAGCTTCAACCTTAACAGGGATCTTACTGTTCTCGTTAAACTCGTTCTTAACCCTCCAAGCTAGAGGTTCTAGGGGTGAATGTGTAGCGAGTATCAATAACCCTTTATTCTCATGGATGAACGACGCGATGTCATAGGCTTTATCAGTAGCCTCCTCCATCACACCCGTTAAGAAATCATATGCACGCTTCGCTTTATCCCGGGAAACAATGCTTATACCGGAAGAATCAAGTAGTCCGAGTATACGGTAAAGCATGTGTGGAAGCGCGGTACGCGGAGCAATACCCTTAACAACCGGTAGAAACAACACGTTATCCCTACGAGCATACTCCTCCAATAAGCCATCACTAGAAACAACGACAACAGCAGCTCCACGCTTCCTAACAGACTCGTAGAACAACCTAGTCTCCAACGTGTTACCACTATAACTAATAACAACAGCTAAATCACTACTACCAACAAAGCCTGGAACCATGTAGTGTTTAACAGTAATCACCGGCAACCCCCCGTTAACCAGTGAGAGGGCAGACAAGTAATCACCAACAATACCACTACCACCCATACCGGCAACAATGATACCCCTAAATACACCGCTAATACTCCAATCACTCCAATGCTTCAATCCATCCTCCAACTGGTTAAGCCAGCCAAGATAATACTCCTCCAACAATACACACCCCCACAACGAGTCAAAGACACTACTCAACAATTATACCTATACAACAATACCAGAATAAAAAACCATAAAATACTAATAGGAAAACACGGATTAACCGGGGGAATAAGTAGTTGAACAAGCTGGATAGAATAGCCTACAAGCTAACACACGGTAAATGGATAATTATAAGCCACTATATGAACCCGAAACTACTACTAATACATAAAACAGTTAAACAAGTAAAAAGCCCAGTACTAATAATAGACCCGGGAAAACTCTACGAGTCATTACTGGGAAGAATAGATGAATACCCCGAAAATATAATCATTGCGCCGGAAGAAATCACTGGAAGCTACTCATTAACAGTCTATATCGAACCAGTAAGAATGCCGTGGAGCAGATCTGAGAACATAATAGTGACGAAAACACCCGGAGAGGGCCTAAGGACGCCTAGAAACTACAGGAAAGCATGGATACGGAGAGTAGGAGAAAACTATGAGTTAAGGATAGGATATGAAACAATAAGATTCAAAATAAGTAGCGGCGAACTAATACCAGTTAAAGACTTAAATAAGAGAGAAGAAGAAGCACTAGAGTTACTGAGAGAAGCAATGATCGAGTACGGCGAGCTAACCACTAGAGACACAGTAGTACTACTAGCAAGCAGCATGAGCATACCCCGAAGCGAGGCACGAAGAATACTCTCAAGCCTAGTACAGAAAAAATATTTGAGTATAAGGAAGGGATACATAAACCTGTAATGATGAAGGCGTCCTAGGCGGAGAGGAAGAAGAAAAGGATGAAGAAGGTCACGGTGCTGAGCTACTACAATCATAGTTAGCTAGTGATTCATCAAATAACAGCTTCATCAAGCCCAGCTTCTTCATAACAATATTGATATAATCATATATTATCTCCCTCTTAACACCGAGACGCTCAGCCCTCCTCAACACTATCTCCTCAACAATAGCATATCTCCTATACCTCTCATTAAGATCCTTCCACGGTATACCAGTCATAGCCTTCATAACCTCCCGATCAATAGGTATAACGCCCTTATGCATTAGGAAGGCAATAATAGGATACCCAACATAGCCTCGGAGCCTAGTACCATTATCACTACTATAAACCCTATTATCCGGGAGTACAACTACCTTGTAAACCCTATCCCCCCTACTACTAGTAACTTCAGCAGAGTATTCGCAGAGAGGCTTAAGCCTCCCATCACCCAGAGCACCAATAGCTTCCAACACTTTAATCCGGGGAGGCTTGCGGAGAAGCACCATGTGTAATCACTCCACTACAAGCCTTAAAACAAGAGGATCACGCTTAACTACAACACCCTTACCAGCAAACATCTGCCCAACACCAAGCCTCAACAACTCCTCATGCTTCTCCCTAGGAATCAACACGTAGAAACCCGCAGGCTCATCGTTTACACTACCCTGAATATACAGTGCAGGCTCATCAAAACCCTCCGGAGACTCGAACCCCACGATCACGCCTTCAAACAACACGGTCTCGCCACTACTCAACATGAAACACCCGATCAACCCTCTAGGAATATATAGTGTAAAAACAAAGTATTAACACTAATCCCCTCCAACCCGTAAAAACCCTCGAAAAACACGCTAAATCTTCTTATACAGCGGCCCTAGATAAATTATACTAGTAGAACCCGTGTATCAATACCCCGTATCGGTGTATAAACCTTGACGACACCAATTATAGAAAACGAGCTGAGCACAGGCCTAGTAATAGCGGGTGCATACGCGGACAAGCTGAGGAGAACCCTATTTGCACAATTAAGAGACTATGTAAAGAAGAACAGGGAAGTAGGAAAAGAAATCGCGAGAGCGGCTGGAGAAGTAAACAGACTACTATACTACATCCTAGTAGAAGAATTAAAGAGTGATAAAGGAGACGTTGTAAGGATAAGGATAAAGTACAGCTTCAACCCCGAAACAATGGAGATCAAATGGAAATACGACACGTTAAGAGTAGAATACTTCAAGAGAATACCAGATGAAGAAGTCGCAAAAATCGTGGAGAAAGTAATAAAGGAGAAACTAGCACAGGTAATGGAGGAATATAAACGCCCAGTAGAAGAAAAAACAGAAGCGAAAACCGAGACCATAAAAGAAGAATGGTCCACACAGCAAACAATAGGAATAGCTGAAGGGACACAACCACTAGAAAAACCAGTATTAAAAGAGGAAAGAGAGGAAAAACCGGTTGAGGAAAAAACTACTGTTCTCGAGGCAATAGCAAGAGCAGACCCTATAGGTGCAACACTACACGGAGGAGTAATATTCAAGCTAAGCAATGAGAAGGGGGAATCCATGGGTATAGCAAGCATTGAACCAGTAGCGGGACAATACTACATCGAAGCAGTAATAATAGGAGAGCATGGGAAAGCCTATAAAGCAAGGATAAAAGCAGAAGCAGACCCGGACACATACACGGAACACCCCGAGAAAATAGTAGAAGAACTAAGAAAAGCTGGAATAGTAGAGATCACTAAGGAAGAAGCAGAACA
Source organism: Desulfurococcales archaeon (assembly GCA_027002875.1). Lineage (GTDB taxonomy): Archaea > Thermoproteota > Thermoprotei_A > Sulfolobales > Desulfurococcaceae > WAON01. The sequence goes on along the minus strand of JALWZC010000058.1, from coordinate 58,669 downwards.
AGTAATCAAAGCTAAAATGGAGGAACTTACATGAAGAAAGCCGGCGTAATAGCCGGTACTGCGCTTAGAGGAGCCTTCCAGGGATCAATACTAGAAATAGACACGCTTCATGGAAGAGTAAAATACATGTATACAACAACCGAGCCGAGACTAGTAGTAATACCAAGACACGGATTCCGAGAACACATACCATCAAACATGGTAAACTACAAAGCAATAATATCAGCCCTACAACACCACGGCGTAGAATATGTTTCTTCAACAATACTGGGAACACGCTTAACCCGAGAATACGAGATAGGAGACATAGTAATACCAAACGATGTAATAGACCTAACAAAATCCAGGCAAACAACACTATTCATCGACGAAGCCCGTACAATAGATACATCCCAGTTATTCTCCGAGAAAATGAGGAAGATAATAATAGAAGAACTAGGAAAAACCGGGTTGAGAATACATAGTGAAGGAGTAGTAGTCGTAACAGAAGGGCCCAGGCCCGAGACACCAGCAGAGGCTAGAATGTATAGGATGCTAGGTGGAACACTAGTATCAACAAGCCTAGCACCAGAAGTCTTCATGGCTAGAGAAGCAGGGATGGAATACGTAGCAATAGCGATAATAGTGAATAAAGCAGCTGATGAAGGAGGAAAAATACCATGGGATAAAGTTAGCAGTCTACTCGAAGAATTAAAACCTATGCTTAGAGAAGCAATACTAAGAAGTGCTCAGAGACTCCTCAGTGGTAATGAATGAGGAATAATACTCATTAATCAAGCCCAGGAAGTCTTCAAGCCTATGACGCGGGATACGTGCACCAGCAGCAAAGGAATGCCCGCCACCAGTACCACCAACCAGCCCTGAAACTCGGCGTAGGAGTCTATTTAGTTAGATCAACAACCATACTCCTAAGACTCATCACCAACACGTTACCCCTTTCCTCATAAGCGAGCCCAATAGGTTTACCACTATAAATCAAAGCATAGTTAGCAGCCCTCCCAAGACTACCCGGTGGATTAGCAACAATAGCAACAATACCACGAACACTAAGGCTATTCTTAACCCAAAGCCTCAAAGCCTCATCCCTACGACTTTGCACTAAGGCATGAAGCAACAACTCTGAATCACGACTAGGAAGCTCGTTCCGGGCGAGCATCTTTAAAATACCACGCTTAAAATCATAGAGCTTCCTGGAACCCTCCAAACCCTGCACGAGCACTCCCGCTTCGAAATAGATCATCCTCTTATCCCATCTTCTAAGCATAGATTTAACCCAAACAGTCTCATCTAGGTAATCGCCAATAGCACCATACAAGGCTACCCTAGAATACTCCTCTCCCAAACCCCTCTCGGCGAAAAACCTATAGGTGAGTTCTGAAGCGGAACAACAAGTATCATGAACCACCACACCCGATAGATCCCTGGGCTTAAGCCCCAATGGCTCCGGATGGTGATCAATATATATTAATTTGCCCCAAGAACTAATCCTGCGAAACAACCCTTTAATCTCGCCGAGATGAGCCTCGCTCAACGCAATATCTGAGATAAAAACATTATCACCATGCTCAACGAACTCCCTAAGATCACCAGCTAACCCGGCTGGATGAGTAAAATAAACCGATACATCATGGCCATGAGATGAAAAATAATAATATGCTAAAGCACCGGAGACAACGCCATCACTATCGCCATGCACAAGTAGAACCCACCTAGCCAATACAAACCACCCTAAGACAACCATAGGGGTCGGACCCGCGCAGAAACCTCATCGCCCCACAACCCGAATAGAAGGGTTGAAGGGCTAGGGCCTGCTAAGCCTCCTCATCCCACTACAATTAAAGTATTACATACCTAGAACCTTAAAACCAAATCCATAACCCATAGAGTAAACGGGGTAATGGGTAAAGAGATGAGAATCCACCGGTGAACAATGACTTGCCGCAGAAAATAGACATAGGGCAGGCTCCAGAAGATATACTGGAACTATCGAATGAAGAGATAATGGAGGAATTCCTAGCAATACTCGAAGCAAGCGGTGCAAGCCCGGAAACAGTGAAATCCTATCGGGCAGCGATAAAGGATTTCCTAGAATACATTGGAGATAAACCATTAAGAAACGTGAGGATAACAGACGTGATAAAGTGGCGGAACCACAAGCTGAAAAATGGCTTCCATAAAACGAGGAGCAGGGATAAAAATTCACAGAAAGTAACACTACACTACTACAACCTATTTATTAGGAGATTCCTAAAATGGTTAGGCATAAGGATCCATATACCAAACGTTAAGAAACCGCCTAGGAGAATAGAGACGCTGAGCGATGAAGAAATAAGAAAGCTATACAGTGCTGTGAAAAACCCGCTAGATAAGATAATACTGGACCTGCTACTAGATACTGGGCTGCGTAGCAGGGAATTATTAGGGCTTAGGGTTAGAGACGTAGATTTTGAAAACAATGTTATAACAGTATTTAATGCAAAATATGGGAAGGAGAGGAAAGTAATAGCAACACCGCAAACAATAGAGGAACTAAAAACATGGATACAGCTCAATAACCTAGGCGAAAACGATAGGATAATACCACTAACATACAGCGGACTATACAAGAGACTGAAAAGACTAGCAAAGAGGGCAGGAGTAAACCCATCAAAAATACACCCACACATATTCCGCCATACCTTTGCAACAAGAGCATTGCGTGGAGGAATGAATATATTATCACTACAAAGACTACTAGGACACAGCGATATAAGAACCACGCAGATCTATACACACTTAACAATAGAAGATATAAGAACAGAGTACATGCAGGCAATGACAATAAATAGGAAATGCCCAGTATGTGGAAAACCAATACCACTAAACGCTCAGTATTGTCCCTACTGCGGAACACCACTAAGTAATAAAGAGAAGTACACCCTGCAAACTAGCACGTACTAGGGGAAGACTATTTTAGCGATTGAAGCTCTTCGAGTATCCTAGCAAGCGCAACCTTGGGAACATTCTTGTAGTTAGGATTACTCTTCCTATAATGTTCGACCAGCCTCCCACCGTCACTAACCGGGTACTCGCCAGCTCTATATTCATTAAGAACATCGATGAAGGAATCATCAAAAACAATAACGATCAGTGGATTAACAGGTATCCTCCAATGCTCACCACTATGCTTAACCCTTAAAAGCTCCCTCAAATACTCATCCTCATCCTCCACGCCCCTATATTCTACACGGTAATACTCCGATATGTAATGAGAAACAATCAACGCCACCAACTCGTCGCCTCGGCTAATACGAATAGTCTCCAACTCACTATGATCAAGCAATACAGCATGACTACCCCTACTAACACTAAAACCCCTACCAACAATAAACCCGGTGAAATCATCTAGATCATTAACCCTAACCAATACAATCTTCACAATACACCACCAACAACAATAAACCGGGAAAACCCTTAAATAAGATTCACAGAGAACAAGAAATACATTGTTCAATAAATTACTAGTTATTAATCTGTAAAAATAACCTAATACAAAACAAGCTCCCTATTATTCAATAAATGAAAAAGATCAAGTTAAACAATCGTTTAAGGCAAAAAATAAATATTCTCCAAGCAAAAAACTTGTGGGAGCCATGAGGGTAATCCTCGTGGTATTGTTGCTCCTTGTAATCCTTGCGCCGATAAAAACCCCTGTAATAAGCGACAGTAGTAGCAACTACTATCCAATCAATGTAGTCAGGAATGAGAAATATCTTGTCTACGTAATAAATCCTGCTGAAGCTTTAAACTTTACATCATATCAAACGACATACAACAATATTCAACTGGTGAACCAGTTGCTAATTACGGATGGGATAGGTTCGTTAGAGGAGGATGGATACGTATCATACTTCGACAACAACTACCCGTACAAAATCGTCAATATAACTGATATAAACAATATAAACTCGATAGAAGACCTCGTAAACATCATTAAGAAGTCTAAAGTCTTTATGCTGGTATCAAAATCTTACTCCTACTGGATGCAATACGATAGTGAAACTAAGAAGTTAACCATACATACCTCGTAGTCAACAGCCACATTATAAGCTCAACCGATCTAGGCTATTACGACTACCTACACAGTGTACCGCCGGACAACTCACCTACGAGAGTAGCCCTCCTAGTAACCCCATTCTCCGGCGTACTCCACCCAGAATACTGGAAAGACTACTACGAACAAAAATATGGAAAACAAGTATACGAAGTAGAAACCGATCCTCCGGCGAGAGGGCTGTATTCAATAGATACTAACATAGTCTTCGACTTCTACCCCATAGTTATACACGATGCCCTCGGCGATGAACATTATTTTGCACCAGGCAAATTTCCTAGGCTATACTATAGTGGTATAGATATAAGCACAACTGACTCAATAAGCTATTATCCATCAATACTAGTGAACTTTATGCATATATTCTTTACAGGCTCAGATTGTATTAATAGTGGCGCAACAGTAGAGGATGCATACTATACTGTTATGGCCGACAACGGCCAATTCGCTTTATCCCCTTCTACCTCGTTCGCCTATGAGATACTGTCGAGTAGTTATCTTAGTGATTATGGTTATGGGGGGCATTATAGGGTAGGTATAGTATATGGTGTAACAGGTACAAATGCACCATTGCTAATTCAAGGGACAGGATCAGGTGGAGGAAACGGAGATACGGGTAGTGGCGACAATGGAGGAGGTAGTGGTAGCGGAAATAGTGGGGGAAGTAGCGGAGACAATGGAGGTGGTGGGGGAATGATATGTCCACCTGGCTCGGCATCGTGTAACCTTCCTACAAGTAAGAACCTAGTTCCTAGTAGAAGTTTAACGAAGTGGTGATCTAGGGATGATACATCATAAATACGAATCTATAAAGATTTTTTCTAGTAGGAAATTCATAATTGCAGGATCGATAACAGTCTTAGTTATTTTAATCATAATTTCTACATTCTATAATGCATATAATACGGGTAGTGAAGGTAGTATTCGTAATACAAGTGTTTCAAGCCCCTTAATTTCCAGTAATACTAGTAATCCAGGAGTCATAAATGCTCCAGGTCCCGAGAAGAGCTTTGTATCTCTTAAAAGGAGAGCCTCCACCCATCTCCCGGGTTATCCGCCTCGTCAAGCCTTCCGATATCTTAAGGAAATTAATGATCCGAGTATAGTTCCAAGCATTAACAAGTCTCATGAAATACATAACTGGACAACGCTGTACAACCACGTTGTAAAATTTCTCAGCCTTATTGGATTATCAACGACGAACTTCAGCATTACCGGGTTAGAGTTAACATACTACTCATGGGATCTATTCAGATTCAACGATACAAGCGTATTCTGCTACATGTGGAAGGTATTCATACACTATACTGGGGAGAAATGGAGCGTTATATCTGTAACATTTGAATCTCTTACGGGCACTGTGGTAAGCTTCAAGATAAATCGTGGACCTACGAGTATTTACAATATAATCGAGAAAAATAAATGGATCGTTGTGAATGAAACAAGGTTCCTCGAGTTTACGAGAGTTCCCGTAATCGCTAAAAATAATTATACAAGCTACCTCAACTATATGCTCTACACGCTAAGCCTAGGCAGGCCCCAGCTCTATAGGAGATTCAGTATAGTTTATACTTGGAGAACACAGTACGCATACTTCTTCCAAGCATACCTAAATAAGAAGTCGATCTTTGAAATGTCTGACGTACTTCCGGGACCACCCCTCTCCACTGCAAGCATAGGGTTCCAGGTAGAAGATAGCATCAGGAGGCTCTACGAGGTTAAATTCCCTATAGGATTATTAATTCATTTAAAGCATATCGATCGTGAACCATTAATTACTAGTAGTGAAGCCGTAGAGATAGCCAAGAGTTTTCTCATGGAAAAGTTCCACGTTCCAGCGGATTCAATTGTTGTCGATAGGGTTTGCGGAACTTATTTATTAGTAAAACCATGGACCATATCTAACTTCTGGTGTGTAATCCTAGCAGTTTACGGTGTAGAAGTCTATCATCCAACAATATACGTTGACCCGGTTAAAGGTGTTGTCTATGACTATAAGATATAGCCTAGTCTTGATACTCTTACTTACAGCTATATCCACCCTCCCAGCTACAAGTCTTACCCATGGAGGTACTGGTGTAACGCATTTTCAGGGTAGTGGTAATCTACTCGGAGTCCTAGGCTACTACGACTATGATAGTGATGGTTTCAGTGAAGCCTTCATATTCGATGCAACAATAGAACAACCCGTAAAGTTTAGGCTGGAAGTGTATGGGGAGGAAGGCGTTGAACTGCTAGTTAACCTATCACATCTTATTACTCCACAGCTACCAGTAATATCATACTATTACAGCCCGAACAACACATTATACCTAGCCTCGATCAGATACGTCGAATCAGGAAACACGTACTATTACATACTAACAGTCGACGGAATAGACCTGGTCAATAGGAGGATCGTGTACTATACGGCTAAGATGTTGCAAGGAATTTGTAGCTATGCTCTGTTCTCATGGATCGGGCTATCAAGCGTTTACAGAATGTACATGCTGTATCACAGGTATTTACTGATAAATATGCCCCTACCACTAGTATGCAGCCCGGTATTATACATCCTGCTAGACACCAGGACAGACAAGATATCCTATTTCGAAATCCCAACAAACAATACCTACTTCTCATACTCTCCCATAGCCTCGCTAATAATAAGTGGGAGAGTATTGAGCGGGGGAATAAACCCCTACCCTCCAATAAGTTATGGGGATAAATACATCTTCATAGCAGTCAATGGATCAGTTTATAGCATTGATGAACAGGGCAGACTTCACATTGAAGGCGTTATCAACACGAATAAATCATACATACTAATATATACATTGAACAACCAAAACGTAACGATCCTAGCCACATCCCCTATACATAAAAATGTAATAATTGAAACCCTGGAGGGGAGAGGTCTAGATCGGGATTCTTATCATATATTACACCAGTATAATACTAGGCTAGACAACTACTACAACCTCGTAGTAGATACCCGGTATAACGAGATAGTGTTTATCAGAATTATGAATGAGAGCAGGAATAATCTACCGGAATCATATTTTACTGGAAACCTATACTTCTTCATGTCCAGAAACGATATTTTTATAAAAACAAGCTTTAATCAGCCAATTATTGGCGAAGCAATAAAGATAACAAGGGGGAAATACGCTTTACCGCTAACAAATAAGTATCTATTAATAGATATCAATAACCTATACTACGGTTATACAAACATAGAACCCGTAATAGACAGCTTCTCGGCGGAGGACGGCGTAATGGGATATTATGATCTGGGAACCGGGGAGTTTACAGTTATAAACGTCCACAAACCAGCACACATACTGAGAAACTACGACATCTATATCATCGAAAACGCTAAGTGGAACCTAAACATACAAACAAAACCCCTCTACGAACCAAGCCCAGCACCAATAATACTATTCACAGCAATAATCATAATTCTATTAAAACACAATAGCAAAAAGCGTAGTAGATGAACCAAAAACATACAAAAACAACCATTTCTACTACCAACAATTCCTGATAAAGAAATTATACGATCCATTAGAAAGGGATAAAATCAAAGATAAATATGGTAGAAACAAAGACTAGACTTCTCCCTACTCTATAATTTATGCGGTGAATATTATGAGGGAAACGCTTCGTTCAATAATCAAACATATACAACCAGTAATACTGCCTTTGATAATTACCATAATAATAGGCATTACTTTTTCATTAATAAACGGAACTCCAATACCGTATTCATTTAACACGATCCATTACAGCCTTAAATCCTTCATGTTCGTATTCAACCTCCCATTAATACTTGGATACGTCTTCCTAAGAAGGAAAGAATACATGTTTGAAGCCATAACGGGCTCGGAGAATGAAAGTATACTAGTAGACTCCCTAATTGATACGTTAAAGGAACACGTTGATTCAGTGAAAGTTATTGATACACCTGTTGATTCGTGGAGAGAGGATGAATGTATTATAGAGACGCGCGGCTCGATTATACCGTGCCGTGCGATGCCCTATATTAGCTCAGCTGAAATAGAAGCCCCTATAATTGATGCATTCTATGTTGGAAGCAGTATAGCTGTAAATCAGCCCATTAATGGGAGAATAGTCCTAGTACCCTTCCCGCCGGATCCGGATGATATTAAGTATGTAGTCCTTCGCCTTTACGAGCACGGAGCGGTCGCTGCAATATTTTACGATGAATTACCGGGAAGGTATCGTAGAATGGTACTGCTCGGAGACGAGGATTACAGCCACACACATGGATCACCATCCCCAATACCCGCTGTCTCGATAAGGAAGGAGGATTACTTGAAGATTAAGAGGCTAGATATTACACGGCTAGGGTTGAAAGTTAAATCTAGAGTAATACACGGATCTACGGGTAAAACCGTTATCGGTTATAAGAATGGGTCGGGTGATAAAGAGATCCATGTAACGGCCCATCACGACCACTGGTTTACTGGTTTCAGCGATAACATGGTGGGAGTAGAATTAATAATACAATCCTCTAAGAAACTAGTGAATTGGAATGGGCCAAACCTAGTATTCATAAGCTATACAGCCGAAGAATCCGGAGCACCCTACTATACAAGCTGGTACTGGGCATGGGGGAGTAGATACTATCTAAACATGCTTGAATCACTAAACCGCCTCGAGAACATACTAGCAGATATTAACATCGATGCAATATACACGAAGCCCTTCAGCATTAATGGGAATCCGGCATTAATGGATTGCATGGAGAAGATCAAGGAGGAGCACGGTGCTAGATATAAGGGGTATGATCACACGGACTTCGACAGCTACTCCTACACAGCAAAAGGCATACCCGCACTAACAATACATAACCTCGACGAGATGAAACACATATACCACACAGACCTCGATGATGGTAGGGAAGTAGGTGATCACATCATTAGTGAAGCATTAAGAGTCTTAGTAGATACGATTAATTGTATAGCTAGAAACCCGCCCAGGTATAATAGGTTGATCACATACATACGTGGAAACCTGCCAAGCCATGTTGAACCGGAGCAGGCAGTATTAGTGGGTAGACTGGAAAACCTCGATAAACTAGTGGGTAATGAGCAGGAAAGAATACGTATCGCTACTAAGCTTGTCTCAACAGTATCATATATTCCAGGCCTCGACGGCTTATTCTACTCGGACACATTCAGCGATCTAAGGATAATAGATGAGGTTATGGAGAGTATTGAGAAATACCTGGGTAAAAGGATTCGCGTAAAAGTCGTTGATCGCGAACAATTCCTAGACGTATCGCCTACGAGGCACAACGTGGAAGAGCTAATGAAAGCGTTAAAATACACGCTGGCTCAGAGGCTGAGAATGTATAATAAACAATTAGACGATTACATCACCGAAATATTAATCAAGAACAAGGCTATTTCAAGGAATATAAGCCTAGGTAGAAAAATCGTTGAGGATTACAGGGATGGCGACACCAGAAAAGTTCAGAATGGATAAATACAGTGATTTCCCGAAATGGTATCACAGCATACTGAAATATGCTGGAATAGTTGATATTAGATACCCTATTAAAGGCATGAATGTATGGATGCCCTACGGCTTAAAAGCTCTGAGAAACATTCAGAGAATCATCATCAACCTACTAGAATCAACCGGACACCACGAAGCATATTTTCCAACAATGATTCCGGAATCGGTATTTGCTAAGGAAAAAGACTTTCTACAGGGATTTGGGGGAGAAACATTTGTCGTAGAGGGTACTATGACGAAGAAATTCAATGAGAAACTACTGGTTAGACCTACTAGTGAGACAGTAATGTATTATATGTGGAACCTATGGATTAAGGGACGCAAAGACCTACCATTGAAAATGTACCAGGTAGTAAACGTTTTCCGCTACGAGACGAAGATGACCCATCCAATACTGCGTGTAAGGGAGATTATGAGCTTCATAGAAGCTCATACAGCCCATGCAACACCGGAGGAAGCCGAGGAACAGATCAAGACTGCTATAAGGATCTATAAGGAGTTCTTCGACTCACTCCTAATACCGTACTACATAGTAAAAACACCTCCATGGGACACTTTCGCAGGAGCAGAATACAACTACGACTTCATAACCGCTATGCCAGATGGTAAAGGATTAGAGCTCGGATCAGTTATTAATCTCGGACAGAAATTCGCTAAAGCCTTTGATATAAAATTCATGGATAGTGATGGACAGGTTAAACACGTATACCAGACATGTTACGGTGTTAGCGAGAGAACGCTTGGAGCAGTAATTGGAATACACGGTGATGAAAAAGGCTTATTCCTACCGCCAAACATAGCCCCGATACAGGTAGTGATCGTTCCAATTGCTCGTAAAGGTGAAGAAGAAATAATAAATTATGCTAGGAAGATTGCCGAAGTGCTTAGAAGCAATAATATTAGGGTTAAAGTAGACGACGATCCAGAACACACACCGGGATGGAAATACTACTACTGGGAAATGAAAGGCGTACCCACAAGGATCGAAGTTGGGAGAAGGGAATTAGAGAATAAAACAATAACAATAGCAAGGAGGAACGGCGGTAAAACAACTGTTCCGCTAGAAGAATTAATTCCATCACTATTCGAGGCATGGAACCAGATAAACAATTACCTTAAGCAGAAAGCCCTGGAACACCTCGAGAAAATGACGATCATTACTGATAAACCAGAAGAAGCCTATGGGAAGAAAGCATTAATAATAACCCCGTGGGATGGAACACAACAATGTGCTGATAGACTAGAAGAACAAACCGGCAAACAAGTACTGGGAGAAATAACTGAGTCCCCGATAAAACTTCCAAAAATAAAACCAGGTGCGGTATGCGAATCAGGGAAAGAAGACAGATACGCCCTCCTAGGAGTAACCTACTAACAGTGAGGCAGAGGAAAAGTTATCCTACATACTCTCTGGAAAACCATAAAGTTTAAGACTATATTTAACCGATATACCGTAAACGAACCAATAATACGTGGTGAAGAGAATGAGCGACTACATTAAACAACTGAAAACACTGCTTCTAACGAAACTAGCAGGTTTTAAAATAATGGATAAAAGCCCAAGCGTATTCGCTATTATTAAAGACAACAAGATACACGCGATCGTTAAGGATCAAGGAGAGTACGTAATAGTAACGATAGCGGGCAAAGACTACAAGTACGATAAATGGTATACGAAGCCCGAGCACCTAGCAACAGTACTAGTCAATTATCTAAAGAAATAAATATTGTGTAGAAACGCTAATATTAGATAAGGATTTTTTAGAAGATAAGCTCTTCCTCCTAAATTGTACAACCACTAGCATCCTCTATCAAGAACTTAGCTTCATAAGGGCTTAGAAATACTTTCCTACCAACAACACGTATCCGGCCACGGTAATGAGGCATATAGACAACTAGTGTTTCCGCTTCACCACCCTCGAAAGCAGGATTGAACCCGTAACGCTTAGACTTTTCTATTATCAGCTCTACATCGTCCCGGCTAAGGATCCTACCAACTAGTTCTAGGGGGAGCCCCATAGTATTAATTGAGAGGATTAAGATTTCGAATCCATGCTCAACAAGCTCCCACATATATTTCTCCTGGTTAATCCTCCATAAGGGTGTATACGATTTAAGCCCCAATTCTTCAGCGATCATTGAGAAACGCATGCGTTGAAAATCACTAAGTATAGCGCCGCTAAAAACGGCTTCAACACCATACTCGTCGCGGACCCGCTTCAAGAGATCCCTTAAAACTAATAATTCGCGGGCTTCATAATCGGCAAACTCGTACTCCAGATCAATACTTAAACACTTGGCTTGTAGCTCTAAAATACTTAGCTCCGGTTTATGATATAGCGGGGAATACTCGTATAATGGTATGATGCTCGAGAGAACGACGACATCGAACCCCTGATGCAACGCCCAGTATAGTGCATAATGGCTATCCTTACCGCCTGTAAACAGTACTGTAGCCTTCAACCCATCACCACGCTATGAGAAACATTATTGCTAGATAAGTAAATACTACTACGCCATTAATTGAAACATAGCGGTCAAACAATTTATTCTGCAAGGTAATATTGCCGTAAAACATCCTCCTAAGAGCCTTATAGACAAACAGCTCGGCAACAGGTATAAATAATGATAATAAGAGAAACAACCAAAACCAACCCCCCAAACAACTAGTTAAGGCAATGAAGGCAAACCAGGATATAGAGAATATGAGATAACCTTCGACACTATTACTGTGGAAAGGCGTGTTAATTATGAATAATAGGATGATCCCTCCTACTACAACCAGCCAGTAATGATTTACCAAGAAAATACCAGTACCCAATACAATATCGAAAAATACCGCGTATACAATCCATAAATAATCATCAGGTCTAGAATTCACTAGTAAACCGAGTAACAGGATTAATGAAGCAAAAATAAGACTAATAACTTCCAAGCTGAAACCATGTGATAGAATTAGTATTGTGAATGCAATAGTATTTGTCATAAGGATTAAGGTTCCTTTATAATTAAAAATTATTTTTAGTAGAAAATGGGCTAGGTAACCGGGGAAAAATAATAGGAAGACTAGGTAGACAATAAGTTCATTAATCAACGAGCATCACCATAAGTCCAACGATTAAGAATATCGATAACCACGTAATGTATGAGTCTAATCCGTTCTTTTGGAGAAATAATTCAAATTGTTTGAATAATTTTCTTGCTCTCGAAAGTATAACAGTGTACAAGTACTCGTCGTAGTCAAACCTACTATTATTAACCCCGCGGAGTTTCCCAATGTAATAATAAAATAATGGAGACACTATAAGCGACGACATATAAACGTATAGTAAGATGTCTGACAAACCCATACTATCACCAAATCACTATGTTTCTATAAATAGTAAACTCGATAAAGTAATTACTAAAGGGTACGATGAAATAACCATAATATAATACAACTATGATACCAATAAATAAACTAAGTAGCCAATAAAGGAAACTACTACTGATAAATCCCTTAAAATTATAAATAATAATAGAGGATCTAAGGAGGAAGGGTAATAGAATAATTATAAGCAGAATGGGATTAATAAAGGCTAAAACACCGAGTAAAACGCTCCAAGCGATGAAACTTGGAAAGGGATAGACTCCACTATAAGATAAACGGTTAAATGCATTACTATTTGGGAGAACTTCCTCTCCGATGAGGATCACTAGATACAATAAACCCCACAACAACACGAGCGATACTGGTTCGGGGCCACTAACCCAAAAGACTAGAAGTGGTATAGAGTTCCAATAAACCCTATCGCTCAAATAATCCTCACCCTTACCTAGAACTATGGAATAAATAGTATAGAAGCCTGTGATGGTATAGACTAGCCCATAGTAGAGGTGTAGTTTACTGTCTAACAAGAATGTATAATTTACCCTAAGTAAAACCATTATAAGGGAAAGATAGACTAATCCTAAAAAGCCCCGGCTATTATAGATCATTCTCCTTAAAGGACTAATCCCGCCATAAACTAGTGCAATGGTGGAGAAAGTACTCAGAATTAACACATAGTATAAATCATAAAAAGTCCTTGGTATGAGATTGTGAAGGTATAGGTTTGAGAAATAGGCTAAGTTCGGGCTACCAGTTATGGTTAAAGCTAGGATTAGTAAAATTAACGTTAGAACCGGTAGTCTACGATAAATATCTATGAGGAAATCCTTGAATAATACAAATAATAGGACGAGACACAACAACCATACAACTAGATCAATACTAGAAATAAACAAGATCATCAAAACTACTAAAATACCGAGCCTGAAATCACCGGTTCCGTTATAGATTCTTATGAGATAGAATAGTATAATTAGAGTAGAAATAATAGCAGTTAATTGATCAAAAAGGATGATCGTTGAAATAGGTAGGTTATAAATTAATGGGAGCATGGATAGGGAGTAGGGTATTATCAACTGGTTAGCAACGATCCTTACAGAGTCATAGATAAACATTCCTAGAGAAGCAGTGCCCGTTAATAAGGCGTACCGTTTATACCGACTAAGCCTATCAATTGCGGCTGTAGCGAGTAGCAGCCATAACGCATAGGGGAAGAGTAGCATTACCCACCCCTCAACGGCCTCGGTACTTGTATAGTAGCGGTATAAATACTTGGATTATAACTACGAGGGTCATGTAGGCATCAATTAATAATAAGTAATCCTTCCCAAACCCAGTATATTGTGGAAAAGCCGGGTAGAAGTAGCCGCTTATTAATACTTCAATTAATATCATCGTTACCGCTGACAGTATAGCGATATAGATACAGGGCCTACGCCCCGTTAATACGCCGAAGATATTTGCGGCTAGGAAAAGTATCCCGAGGTAGAATTGAAGATATAGATTCACGGCCCAATTACTCGATATTAAAAAACCAGTGTTCTGACTAGAAAAATTCGCTAATCGTAAGTAACCATTAAACCCCCAACACTCCAAGGAACAACTGGATAGGCCGATAACGACAACCAGTATCAGCAGTATCATAAAGACTACATAGTAGATCCTGTTAATGCCTCCGTTCATGCCGGCGAACCCGCAGAACGAACAATGAATTAACTCTACTGGGTTTAATGAAATTATATGGTAAGGATATAATTGTGTTATCCCCAAATATATGAGTAGTTAAGTATCCTTTACGGGTTTAATGGTGTATCAACGAGTTGATAAGGATAGGAATAATCGTTAATGATGAAGCACGGGAGGGGTTTAAAGGAATTCATGGTTTATCAATATATATAGATAGCGATGAGAAGATATTATTATTCGATACAGGCCCCTCGGCTGAGATTTTAGAGTACAATGCTGAAAAAATGAATATTGATATAGAATTAATCGATGCCGTAATACTATCACATATCCATACTCCACACATAGGCGGAGTATTCAACCTGGGATGGTCGTCTCCCTACTTAGACGTCTACATACCCTATGGTTCTATGGAGGGGCTTGGAAAGAAGCTTCTCGGCGAGGGATTAAAGCCCCACGAGATTATAAGCGATATATGGTTGAGCAACGATATACTTGTAACAAAGCCCTTAAATGGTCCTCCATGGGAGCATTTCTTAATAATTCGCAGTAGCAATGGGTTAGTTGTTTTCTCGGGATGTATACATCCGGGCCTTGAAAGATTATTAGAGTACATTGATGAGACTCTGAATGAAGATTTATGCTGCATAATTGGCGGATTCCACTTATCAAACGCGCCTAACAGGATCATTGAGAAATACGTTGACATATTAGCGGAGAAGGCTAAACCGAAGCTTATAATACCGCTACACTGCTCTGGCGAAAGATTCCGGGAGTTATTAAAGGAGAGGATTGGATCAAACAGTATTAGGGTTCTGAAAGCAGGGGATTTCGTTACAGTAGACTAGGTGAGGGATGAAATTGGTGGATGAAAGAGTAGAACTTATAGAAGCTATGAAAACACTGGTAATCCTGGGTATGACTAACCCTCGGGGTGGAAATGGGAGTATAAGGGTAGAGTCTTCGAGGATACTGATAACGCCCAGTGGATTAGCCAAGCATAGGTTAACGATTGAAGACCTCGTAGAATACGATTTAGAAACCGGTCAATATACTGGAAGATATAGGCCATCAATAGAAGTGAACGCCCATGCTCAAATCTATAAGAGAATTCCGGAGGCAAAAGCCGTATTACACGCACATACGCCATTAGCCCTAGCACTGACGGATATAGGCTTAGAAAACTGGTGGTTAGCGGGTCCATTAGAGGTTAAGTATAGTGTTGGAAACGTCTCAATAGCCAAGCCGGCTGAGCCGGGGACGCTCGAGTTAGCACTAAATATTGCAGAGGAGGTTGAGAAGGGTGCTAACCTAGTAATAGTTCCTATGCATGGAGTATTTGCATGGGGTACTAGTGTTCACTCAGCACTAGATGCGATCGTGACGTTGGAGGAAACAGCTAAATATGTCTTCACCCGAAAAGTCCTGGAATCATTAAAGGGTATTACGAGAATACTGAGCAGATAGGATAACCTGTAAAAATGGTTGAAGGAGGGTATTCTATTTTTTACGGTAACGTGGGTGATACTTTTTAATATGCTCTTCCTTTACATGTTTCAGTTCTTCCTCGGGCAGTATCGCTAGTAGCTCCCAGCCCTTATCTAGCGTCTCCTCAATAGTCCTCCTCTCATACTCTCCTTGTCCAATGAATTCTCTCTCGAACCTGTCTGCGAAGTCTAAGTATCTACGATCACGGGGTGAAAGGGCTTCTGTTCCAACAACAACAGCTAGCTCCCGCAGCTTAACTCCCTCAGCATAAGCTGCATATAGCTGCATGAATACTCCACGGTGGTCCTCCCTAGTCTTACCCGGCCCAATACCATCCTTCATAAGCCGGGATAGACTCATCAATATATCGAAGGGAGGATAAATGCCTTTAAGCCACAGCTGCCTCGACAGGACGAGTTGCCCCTCAGTAATATAGCCGGTTAAGTCTGGTATTGGATGGGTGATGTCGTCGTCGGGCATCGTTAATATGGGCATTTGTGTTACACTGCCCTTCTTACCCTCAACCCTTCCAGCCCTCTCATAGATCGTTGCTAGGTCTGTATACATGTACCCGGGATAACCGCGGCGGCTTGGAACTTCTTCCCTAGCAGCGCTTAGCTCTCTGAGTGCTTCACAGTAGTTAGTCATATCGGTTAATATCGCTAAGACATGCATGTCATACCTCCAAGCAAGGAATTCTGCAACTGTTAATGCTACCCTTGGAATAGCAATCCTCTCGATAACTGGTGAGTCTGCAGTATTTATGAATGCAACAGTATTCTCTAATGCTCCATAATTCTTAAAGTTCTCGATGAAGAACATTGCATCATCATAGCTTACACCGATCGCGGCGAACACTATAGCGAACCTCTCCTCCTTACCCCGGACGCGTGCCTGCCTAACGATCTGAGCCGCGATCCTATTATGGGGTAGGCCTGAGCCGCTGAATATCGGTAGCTTCTGCCCCCTAACGAGGCTGTTAAGCCCGTCAATAGCTGATATACCGGTCTCTATAAACTCTGATGGTGGAAGCCTCGCTGCAGGGTTTAATGGTGCACCGTTAATGTCTAGATAGTCTTCAGGGATTATCTGGGGGCCGCCATCAATAGGCCTCCCTAATCCATCAAATATTCTTCCAAGCATATCGGTGCTGACCGGTAACTTGAAGGTTTCGCCACGGTATCTTACACGGCTATTCTTAAGATCTATATCGCTTACACCGCCGAATACCTGTATAATCGTTGCATCACGGCTTACATCGATTACTTGGCCAAGCCTAGACTCTCCAGTACCTAGGACTACCTCTACTACTTCACCATAGCTAACACCCTTCATAGGCTCAGCGATCAAAAGGCTTCCCTGAGCCTTGACAAGCCTCGAAGACTCCTTCACTGATAAAGGTACTGCTCCAGCCAAACCTTTATCACCCGGTTAGCTTCTTATAATCCTCTCTAATTTCCTTAAACAACTCCTCGAAGTAGGGCTCGAAGCCCTTATTCGGGATCTCCTTCATGCGGGCAATAGAGACCCTCGACTTCAACTTCCTAATATCATCAACTGTTACACCCTGTTTTATCGCTTTAAGGCCAAGCTCGTAGAATAACAGTATAGCCTTCATCATAAGCACGGCTTTCTTCGGGGGGCAATAAGTATCTATTTCGTGGAAGGCGTTCTGCTGTAGGAAATCCTCACGGATCATACGTGCTACTTCCAGCAGTAACTTATCCTCCTCCGGTAATGCTTCTGCACCAACGAGGCGGACGAGCTCCTCAAGCTCAGCCTCCTTCTGCAGAATAGCTAGTGCTTTCTCCCTCATCCTCCTCCACTCAGGATCGATGTTTTTATGCCACCAATCCGTAATGTTGTCCACGTAGAGGCTGTAGCTGATCAGCCAGTTTATAGCTGGGTAATGCCTCCTATAGGCTAGGTTAACGTCTAGAGCGTAGAGTGCTCTAACGATTCTAAGAGTCGATTGTGTAACTGGCTCGCTGAAATCTGCTCCCGGGGGGGATACGGCTCCCATAATTGTTAGGCTTCCCATCCTCTCCGGTTGTCCGATGGTTTTTACGAAGCCGCTTCTCTCATAGAAGCTTGCAAGCCTTGAGCCTAGATATGCCGGGTAACCCTCCTCGCCGGGCAGCTCCTCAAGCCTACCACTGATCTCCCTCATGGCTTCAGCCCATCTACTAGTAGAGTCTGCAACCATTAACACGTGGTAGCCCATATCCCTGAAATACTCGCCCAGCGTAGCGCCTAGGAAAACACTAGTCTCACGGGCAGCTACCGGCATATTACTGGTATTAGCGATGAATATACTCCTCTCAACAAGGGCTTTTCCAGTCCTAGGATCAACAAGCCTACGAAAACTATGAAGCGCATCAGCCATCTCATTCCCACGCTCACCACAACCAACATAAATAGCAATATCAACAGCACTCCACTTAGTCAATTGCTGCAAGGTAACAGTATTGTGATAGATAACCGGTATCTCGCCGCCGATGAAGTTATGGTATTTTTCAACAGTTATATCATATACTGGAGTCTTCTCCTCAACAATACTTACTTCTTCAACCCTATCCAATGCGACGTATTTCAATGCGTGTACTAGTTTCTCTAAAAGGCTTAGTACACTACTATAAGCCTCTTCAGCCTGTACTAAATTACTAGTAGTATACACTAGTTTTAAGAGTCCTTGACTAGACAGGTTCTCCCTATTATAAATCTGGTTACCGATATGCACGCCGTGCTTCTCGAATTCCCGCTTAGAAGCGATCTTGTAGAGCTTTCTTAGAAGCATTAGTGAAAGCGGGATAGTTTCCCGCACTAGCCTATTCCTCTTCTTAGAAGCAATGTATTCATACAGTTTCTCAACCTTACCAATCCCTGGAGCATCATGTAGGACTAAACTATAGAATTTCTCGAGCTCACTTACCCCGGTTATTTCAAGCCTATGGCCAGAGCTACTGATAGAGTACAATATCCCTAACCTTGACAATAAGTATGCTAAGCCACTGATCATTTTCCTAGAAGCACTATAGAATTCTAAGGTATTACCACTGAATCCTCCATCGCCGAGATAATATCCCTTCAAAAACCCTGTAATAATGTGGATAGGAGATTTAAACACGTAGACTGGAACCTCGGCAGAGTAGGACTTCCCACGTATAGGTATTCCTAGTAGGTGGAGAAACCTCGCTAGAAGCCTTGAGTTTATCTCGACACAATCAACTGTACGACACTTTTTCTCCACAGCTTCTACATTGAAGATCATACGAGTTAATTCCTTAAACCTTCTCCTTAACGCTTCATCATTATTGAAGAACACGATGCGGCGATCAATAACTGAGCCATCCGATAGTAAGAGGCCCAAGAACTCGGCTAACTCCTCGCTCATTCTCCGGGGCAGTATAATTGTTTTACTACTCCTTCTTAAACCGAAATATTTCGGAAGACTTATCTCGCTATACTCTCTGCGTAGTTGCACTAATAATCTGAATGGAATAGAACGCCTAGCATAGGCTAGCGTCTTAATAGTTGAATATGATAAACCCGTTTCCATTGAAAGTCTATGGATCTCCGAGTCGGGTAATCTCCTAAGAACTCTTCTAACAATACTATTTACGTTTTCATCCCTGCTTACAACATCACTATACTCCCCTAGTTTCTCGAGAGGCAAGATAGGGGGTTCAGCTTTGTTAATCATTACTTTACGAGGTATTACTATATAATCTGAAGGCTTGATCTTCTGTGCCTCGATAAACTCTATGTAGCCGTCCGGGTTAAATACTGGTAGTTTATGGACTGGTGTAACCTCTATTACCCTACCACTAGCCGTTTTAATCCTAACCACTTTATCAGTATATCCTCTATAAACATGTGTTACACGGGCCTTAACGAATTTTTCACCATTAAAAGCTAAGACTTCTAATCCTCTACTGCTAACATCAATTAATTCCTCATCTAGGGATAGATCGGGTTCTCCACCCTTAACTTCCCTGAATAACTCATCAATAATCTTTACACTCCCATCACTGAGTAATACTGGCGTTCCCGGAAGTACACACTTCCCAGTACCGAAGCCGCCCGGTATTGCTGCTTTTCCACCCTTGGCTAGAGGGAAGAAGAAATCGATTACCCTCTGCCCCGTTATTAGGGGTTCTCGAGGCTCTAGTTTTTCCCTGTAAGGCCTAGGTTTTCTAACCGGCCATTTCTGCAGCATTAATACCTCTTTATCGCCTATCTTAGCTATTGCTTCATCGACTCTATAATCACCCTCAGGAGCGATCTCTCTAACCTCGCCGCTCACGTCGGGGGGAACCATTATATAGTGGCGTACAACCTCGGTTTCTTCAACATACCCGAGGTAATCGCCAGGCCCAACCTTATCCCCCTGTTTTACCAGAGGGATGAAGTGCCATTTCTTATCCCTAGGTAGTGGTGCAGCTTTAACACCCCTCTTAACGAAGAAGCCGGCGATCTCCCATAGTAGTGGTAGAGGCCTCTGTATACCATCATAGATTGATGATATAAGCCCGGGGCCTAGTTCGGCCGCTAAAGGATAACCAGTACCATATACTTCGTCTCCAACCCTAAGCCCGGTCGTATCCTCATAAACCTGTATGATAGCTTTATCCCCTTCAACACCGATAATCTCACCGATTAACCTATCACTTCCAACTTCTACGACTTCATAAACCTTAGAACCCCTCATAGCATCAGCAATAACGAGGGGTCCTGAAACCCTATATATCCTACCACGCGCAGGCATCTCCTACTCCCACCACACCAAACAATTACAATGAATCCGGTTAAACACTATTTTAATTCGAACCTCATACCAATGTATTTAGCCATAAGCTCTTCATAATATTTCTTAGGATCTATTTTCTCGATCATCCTCGGATCATCAAGCTGAATAAACAAGACATCCCGATGCTCTTCCTCGAATTCTCGGATAAAAACGCATTCATCATATATACTTCGCAAAACAATTACCAATCCTACATCGGGTAAAGATTTTTCCAAAGCTTCCCTAACACTACTACAATTACCGTTATATATTAAATAATTAAAACCAGCAGCTGAAGCAATCAGTGCTAGGTAGGGATCACCTATAACGAGGCCTCGGCGCATCCTAGGCATAAAAGTCAAAGAGGCCACCACCCAGTAATGATCTCCCTTGTAAAATCAGATAAAAACCCCGAATCAACACTTATCAACGCATAACGAAGCAATATAGCTTCACCAATTGACAAAACAAATAACTTAAGTGCAATATCCGCCTCGCGGCGAATAAGTGAAACAGTCTCCCTAGAAGCAGTAAAAATTGATGATACTACTAATATGTGTCTGCCCTTATAGTACCGTGAAGCCATTTGGATAAAATCGCTGATCATAGATGTAAAAATATTACTAGTACGAAGAACATTCAACAAACCAGTAAGACTCTTCTGCCCACAAGCCTCCCTAAAACTATCCCTATCCATAACAACAAGGTAAACCGGATCAACATTATACTCCATACAGAGCTTTAAGGAGAAAGCATCATGTAAAATACCATAAACATTCCTAGCAGGTTTAGATAATAGTGAGAGGAAACTACGCGCTGGTATTAGGGATTGGATCATCGAAGGATCAAAGCCATGCCTACCTAGAGCCTCCATTAATACAAGCCTAGTAATCCTAGGAAGAGAATAGAAGTCTATCTTACCCTCCCCCGCTGCAAGGCTTAAATGACTAAGCGGGAGCAAAAATGTAGGCTTCCTATCATGTATTAGTTCAGTCGCGACGATAAACATGTTTATAGCATCAATAAATCTTTTTAACTCATTGAATACAAGCCTAGCTTTACGCCCAGCCTTCTTATAGGCATTATTTATCTTCAAAGACTCATACTTATCGATTAACTCGAAAACATCACGTAACGTATACCGGCCCCTCTCCTGTAAACCCGTATAGACGTAGAGTCCTAACGCTTTATCCAGTAGGTTCTTAAGGGCTTGATCAACGCTTCGACTACTAAGAATGTTCTCATAGTCTCTACGAGTAAGCGTGTAGGATAAAGTATTTTTAAGGACCGTATACGGGTAAAAACTCAATCTCGGTTAACCCCAGAGGATCCGCGATATTATTGGTAGTAATACTTCTCTACTCCTCCTAAACCTTGTATCGTAGCTATTATCCACGATGTTACCATAGTTATCGCTCACTAGAAGACCTCCCGTAACCCCAGCAGTCTGAATTTTTAAGTCTAAACCTTTATCCTTTAGAACTCTACCGATAATATCCCTATCTTTCTCAGACACCAGCACAGTATCCGGGTTATCAATATAGCTTAGTGCTTCTTCGAGTAGATTCTTCAGAGATAAATAAACATCGAAGCCTTGCCGGTTACTTATGCGATTCCACGCTTCCCCATATACCTCATTGACGACGGTATTTTTAGCCTCGGTTATCTTAATTCTAGCTTTCCTTCTTGCCTCGGAGATAATAATTCTAGCTTTAGTCTCTGCTTCACTAATAATCCTCTCCCTCTCCTTCTTACTCTTCTCTAGCCATTCTGCTTCAGCCGCCGCGGTTATTTCCCCGGCTTTCTTCTCTGCTTCCCTTATTATTTCTTCAGCTTTCTTCTTAGCCTGCTCTAGTAGTTTTTCTCTTAACTCTTCAATCGATACGCTCAACCCTGTTTATTCCCTCACTTTATCATTGATAACCCCATTAATGCGAATACCATACCGAGTATACCGATCAGCTCAACGTATACCGCCAGTATCAACGCGTTAAACGTTATCTTACCCTTAGTACGTGGAAGCTCAGCGATACCGGATGCACATATAACACCCTGAAACCATGCAGACAACCATTCAGCGGCTCCAGCTGCCATTCCTAATCCCAGCATCGCTAAGCCCTGAGCCATCGTTAGATTGGCTAGGGAGTTTACATGTGTTATGAACTGTATTAGAACGATTAATCCATAAAACGTCTGAGTCATGGGTAGCGATACTAGTATGAAGACGTTCCTAAACTGCTTGGGATCCTCGGCGAGCGTAGCTGTACCAGCGGAACCGGCCTTACCAATACCTATACTTGAACCAACTAATCCTCCAAGCAACGCCATTGCCGCGCCTGCATACGCTATACCAACCGCAACCGGATCCATCTACTTCTCCCCTACACATATCGATTAATAATTATTAACGGTTATTCAATAACAATCTTCCGCTTTAAAACTATTTTGAAAGGCTCAAACATGTACCCAGTACCCTCATAGAACTTACTCAAAAACTCTACGAAGCAGAGCCTTAATGAGTGTATAAAACTACCCAGGGCTGATAATGCAGTATTAACAATATGGCCGAACACCGCTACAAATAAAGCAACCAGACCCCCAACTACTACGCCGATAACCGGGGCTATACCGGATAATCCGTGATAGGATATTATTGCTATAGCATTGAAGCTTTTAGCCAAGTATATAGTTGCTAACCCAACCCCTGCAAGCCTACTATAACTGAGAACATCGCCCAATAACCCAGTAATGCCGAATAACCACATTAAGAATCCCAGACCCCCCATATTCTTAACAGTTCCAGCGATCAATATAGCAATACCGGCGAAAGCCCCGTAGAGGAAATAGGTATACATATAGCTTGGTACACCGGGTATAGGAGTATTTAACATAGAGTACAATACGTAGGGTATACCGAAGGCTTCAGTAACAAACAATCCAATCTCGGATAGAACATCACCAATACTCCTATTACGCCAAGCCTTTACAAGGGTTAAAGCATGCGATAAATTAACGTGTACAAGCCCGATCAATATAGCCAATATAAGGAACTGCAAAGGATCTGTGAAGACGTTGGTAAACGAGTACCTTATGCCGAATAATTGAAGAGTATCGCCGAGAAAGGAACCACTCAGAAAACCAATAATGAATCCGATGATACTCGAAGATATTATCGCCTTCTTAAAAAACACGTAATCCCTATTAGTAGGATCAGCTACAAACTTGTCTAAAAGGTAAATCGCTGAAAGAATTATAGCGATAGCATAACCCATATCACCAAGCATTACACCGTAGAAAAACGCGAAGGAATAAGCTATAACAGGGGTTGGATCCCATTCCCAGTAATTCGGAGCACCTATAAACTTAACGATAGGCTCAAACCATTTAATAACACGTGGATTCCTTAGAAGAGTAGGGGGTTTATCAACACCTTTAACCGGGTCCCTAGCCTCTAAGTAAAAGGGTATTCTTCTCTCCCTGAATAAAGACTCTAAATATCCGATTCTGTCCGCGGGAATCCATCCCGATAAGAGCATAAGGTATTTAGAGCTAAGGCTGCTCATTAATCCGGATAATCTATTATAGATGTTTTCGATAAAGAGTAAATACTTGGCTAAATAGTCGAGGTTTTCTTCAACAATCCTCTTTGCCCTCTCCCTAAGCTCAGATAACTTAGAGGCGACCTCGTTTAATCGCTTATTCATTAATTCCAATACTTCTCCTACAGTCGCGGCTTCTCCTACAAATTCTGAAAGATCTAAGAGGTGAAGCCCGCAAGAATCAATTAAAGGCTTTATATCTCCAAGTCCACCAGTATATGCAAAGCTGTAAATGACGAAATTTTCCCTACTAGAACTACATAATGGATAAATAGTTTTCCGGGAAGTAGTACATAGTTTTAGGAAAGAGTTAATCTGGTCTATTGTCCCATAAACCGTGAAAACAGATAGTAGTCTCCCATTATAGTATACTTTATCAATAGTAATTGATGGCTCAAGCATTGAGAGAACACTAATCTTCTCCTTTAACTCTCTACTTATTAGTTCTAGCTTAGAAGCTTGATCTTCGAGAAGGGTTATCTCTCTATATAGCTTAATTACTTCATTATAAATATCATCGATCTTGAGAGTTTCAAGTTCTAAGCGGGTTAGTGATGCATCTAACACTCTACCCTTAGCATAGTTTTCCAGGATCTTATTTATCATCTCCTTAGTTTCTACAACCTTTCTATACAGCTTTCTATACTTTTCAATACCCTTTCCCTTCTTAACAATATGGATCGCTCCGCTTTCCTGCATAACGTTAACTGCATCTTCAACATTCCATATTGGGACTACAATATTCAGATACTTCATTCGAACAGGTCGATTAACGAGTATAGGCGGCATTACTTTGTCCCCGTAACATAGTCAACAATATTTTTTACAGCTTCTTCCCTACGTTTCCGAGGAATATTCTTATATTTTTCCGCCTCCTTCTCTGCCTTCTTCAGTATTTCTTCCGCTTTCTCTTTAGCTTCTTTAATAATTTTATTTGCTTCTTCACTATAAGCTTCAACGGGTATAGGCCTATTCCTTATTTCTTCGGCCCTCTTCTCCGCCTCGCGTATGATCTCCTCTGCCCTCTTCTTAGCCTCCTCTATTATCTTTTCAACCTCTTTTTCCAAATCCTCCATCTTTACTGACAACTACATACCACCCAGTTAACTACGTATCCCAATTATTATGTTGGCGAGAAAATAATTGTAGTGGTTGTTGGAAGCACTTCCCTTATCTTATACAAATGTGGCCGGTAAATTATCAAGGGCTTCTCCTCCTCATATTCAACTCCAAGTATTTCCGCAATAACCCTCTTAGCCACTCGATCCCTTACAATATAAGTCCCTTCACCAAGGGATTGTCGGGCTTCAATTATGATCGGTAAGAGTAGTTTACACTTATCCTTTCCCAACAAATTAGTCAAATACTCAAGTTCCCGAGGATCTATTAGATGAGCTGTACCATCTCGTAGCACAATGTATGGAATATCCATCTTCTCAAGATCGCATAAACTAACCCGTTTATAGGGTAGATGCCTATTAACAATCCTGAGCTCCCGAGTCAAAACACGTGTTACAAGATCTTCGAAATAAGCGTCCCGAACCCCCAATCCTCTTAACCCCGGTGCTTCTCCAACATACTCTTTACACGCTTCAGCCTAGCTTTCTCCTCCCTCTCCCTCTCCTCAAACTTCATCTGTAAATACTTAATCGTCGAGGTTAATCGTGGTATGAAAATATACTCTAGAGCATTAACCCTGCGCTTAGTCTTATTAATCTCTACGCCGAGGGTCTTAATAGACTGCTCAATTCTTCCAAGCTCTATGATACGGCTAATAAGCATGATTGAACGTTCCCGGAATTCGTTTAGCTCCGGATAAGTGTTGATAAACTTGCCTTTCTTCATCATTGCAGTGTAAGACTTGACACCCATAATATTCTCAAAACCGATAACCACTTTAGAGTTTTCAACAGCTGTGCTATCGTAATACTCGTAGATACTACCTCCATACAAACCAAGTAGATACGCGGCCTCATTATAGACATCAAGAATATCCCTGTTAATCTCTTTACGAATATGATAAGCTCTGCGAATACGAGTCATAAACTCGTTTACTAGTATAGTAAGCCTCTCCCTCAAAATACGATAAACCTTACGGGCAAGCTCCCTTCTACGCTTCAACCTGATAAGCTCGATCTTAGTAGGCCTAACCCTGATAAGCGATGACAATAATCCACCACCAAGAAAAAGGAGAAGGAAAATAAATCTTAAAAAATTACCTTATCTTTAAATAAAAAGTTTAAAATGGAACAGGGTCGTCTGGAATAGGGTCTCCGCCTGGCTCATTAGGCCCATTCATATCTATAACACCTCTTAATCCGATTTTGGTGGCCGCGTAATTCGCGATAGTTAGTAGGCGAGTCGTGATCGTTTTCTTGATTGGGATCCTTAGCGTCATTGCGGCCACCGTTTTAATAGTATGTGTTTGATCATATCTGTATGTTTGCACCATGATCCAGAATTGTATAATGGAGGAAAACTATAAATTTCGGAGAATTATACAGAATAAAAATTTAATTAGGCGATTAAAAACCGCTTCATATAAAATTCATATGTATTTTCTCCAATTCTACGCCGGTAGACTACGTGATACAGGGGTTTATTCGAACCCCTCATATAGATCTCCACTATAAATGTGTTCTCATCGCACAGTTCTATTCCGAGACTACACTCGTTCCTATCTTCTATAATAGATGCTTCCAAACCATAGGGTTCAAGCACGTTATTCAGCATTACTGGTAACCTCTCCATGAAGTACTCATCTATTAACTCGATATACTCCCTAGTAGTCCAATCGCTGGGCCCTTCAAATAATAACTTAATATCTAGCAGTTTTTTGATCCTTTCAACGTCGCTACTCATTAATCCTCGCCGAAATCCTTCTTCCACATATAATGAACGTAGAATAGTACTAGGAAAACGGTCTTAAGATCCTTTATCTCGTTGTTCTTAACCATTTCAACAGCCTGGTCAACCGTTACCACCACAGGCTTAATGATCTCATAAGGCTCCGGCTTCATACCAACATATTCCAGGCCTCTAGCTATGAATAAATGCATCTTTTCAGTACTATAACCGGGTACTGGATAGTACTCGCCAACATCAATTAGCTCGTTAGGCGTATACCCCGTCTCCTCGATTAACTCCCTCTTAGCAGCTTCCCTCGGCGACTCACCTGGCTCCATAACACCAGCAGGGGCTTCATAGATGTAATCATCAATAGGCGCTCTATACTGTTTTATGAGGAGTAATTTCTGTGAACTCAGTACTGGTAGAATGATTACTGAAGGTGGGAACAGCACGATATCCCTTTCGAAACTCCTATCCCTATACTGGTATTTCCTCCTAACAACTCTAAACCTTATACCCTTGAACAATTCTTCCTCATATAGGACACGCGGTTTTTCATCAGGATCCATATTAGAGATCACCACTAAACTATGACACGTATTTATCTATGGATAATTAATAGGCAGAATTATTAATATCATTAATTTAGGAGAAGGCATTTTAAAAACAGGAATAAAATAATGATTATGTATCGTGAAATGTGGTTAAAATGACTAAGCAAAAACTATTTCTAGAAGCAAGTATTCGTGGTGGATCCATTTCAAGGATAGATCAGTTTAGGCGTGAAGTACTTGATAAACTTAATAGACTATATAATTCTGATCTAGGTTTTTACATAGATTTATTAACTCGTGTAAATAAAGTAGGGTATTATAATACAATTGCTAGAGAGATAATTCGCTTAGCAGGTGCTCGGAATAGATATGGTATGAGTACAAAATCAGTCGTTAAGAATTTAAAGAGATTTGGTAAATTTGGCTTAAAATTCTACGCTAAGGCGAACTATGCCCGCCTCGGTTTATACGTTTTATTCGTATTCATACCTCGCTACGTAGAACCATATAGACTACCATACATTGAATGGTTAAGCTTCTACACATTAACAAAATCCATCATGGGAACAATGGTTTACTACTATATACCCGCTATCCACGTTGAAACAATGGTTTCAGAAATAAGGAGAGAACTTGAAGAACTAGTCAAGAATAAGACTAGTTCCCATAAAACATGGTACGGTAGCGATGAAATAATAATGGTACTTTTCGAAGACGTCGACCGTTTCCAGCCAAAATTTAACACGGATACAACGATAAGGCCAGACACCACGCACTTTAAATGGCTACTCAACGGTTATACTCTAGAAGACCTAGAATTAATATTCGAAAAAGTTGATGAAGAAGTAGGTAAAACTATTGATATTACAAAACAAATAGCCAGACCGGACAAGTATAAGCCCTACGACATAATAGACTTAATAATAATAAAAGAATATGAACAAGACGCTTTTAAACAACTTATCAGTATTATGGAAAAATATAGCCTGCCGTCAAAAATACTTAAAAAGCATCTCGAGAAACATGTGAATAACCAATCATTAATTAAGGGCATATATTTATCATCGAAATATTTCATCGAAATACTCGGCGAACCCGTTATAATACTTCTATCATTCAATAATAAGGAGTACTTCAACAAGGTAATTAACTTCTTTAAACAGCTTGCTCCAACTATCGGCATGTATTATGCTACAAACTATGTGTACGAGAAATATGGTAATTTAACAATCGAAGAGGCCGATAAACCAGTCTTAAACAACGATAAATATACTCTGTTAATAGGTCTATACAAGACAATTAATCACGAAGACACAATATACAGGTTTATAGAGAGAAAACTCGTCGAAGAAGGATACTTAGAACATCACCCCTTCATTATAAACTATATAGGTTCAAAATCATTGAAGAGAAGCATTCCATATACAAACTATGATCAAGAGAAGCGAAATTGGACTATAGAAACAGAGATCTCCTATACATATTTTATAAGGCGTCTAGTGAGAGATAATATAGTAAGCATAGCGGAGAAACCCCCTGGTAAATAGGAGGAATAAAGAGATATGGGTTACATCAGTAAGCTACTCTACCCGGAGGTTTCCATAGCTTTAAGGAGTGGTATAATAGTTGCTCTTATTGCGTTATCAATAGCGATATATTATGGGGGAGTACTGGGAATAAACGCGTACCAACTCTATTCATGGATACTAGACCGAATATTTCTAGGTAGAGTAATTACTCCACAGTTAGTAGACGCGTTAGTACAGTTATTACTGATCACATTATTTGGAGCGTCAGTATTAAGAGAAAGACTATTTACTGGTATGATAAAGGGTTCAACGATATACGTGTCGGGGCTTCTTGTATTATCAATAATAACGCCGTTAATTCTAGCTATAACAGATTCGATATCGGGTAATCTCATTTCGCAAGTAATCGTTTCTACAGTTCTACTAGTACTCGCTCTAATCCTATACAAAAAATACCCTCCAATAGCCCTAAGCGTAAAGATGATCTCCGAAGGCAGAACTATCACTCCTAATATAGAGCAGGATGTTTTAACGTTTAAATACGGTGAGTACTTAGAACTAGTAATTCACGGATCACCTACTATTATAAGTATGGATTACGATGAGGAGGCAATTAATGTTGAAAAAGCTGAGACTCTAACAGGTTTGAATATAAGGATAAACCCGGCGTCAATTATTCCAACAGACTTCGTATTAAAACACAAAGACTCGACAATCCTTGCCGTAAAATTAAAACTGACAGAGTACTCTATAAGAGAACTCAAGTTCTACGTTTATTTTAACGACGATCAAATCCTTGAAACCAATATCGCCGCAGAAGTAACGAAGACTTTATTATCCGTAGCAATTCCAGTAGTAGAATCGGTCTTAGCAAGGATGAATTTATCCCGCAAAGACATAGGCAAAATACAATTCTATAATAGAAACAATTTATACATAGATGGAAACACCAAAATAGGGGATCTAGAATCTAGCGAAGTGATCCTAAAAATATATAGCGTTGAAAAACACCTGGAACTATTAAAATATTACAAGATTAAAGACGTCTATGAACTTTGGGATAAATTAATAAGGAGACTAGAATTCTTAAGCAAAGAATCGGAGAATGTGGTTAATAAAACTAGGGAGTTATTAGCAGCTGGGAAGCTCCTCCTATCATCATGGTGGTAGGATAGTGTACATTGTTTATGATTCGGTTGTTAATAGGGGGCTTATACCAAACAACTCTATAGTAATTACGAGGAAACAGAAAAAAAGCCTTGAGCACCAAAGACAAGTAATTGTAGACGATCTACCATTACGTAGTGGTAGAGTACTCGACAACATTGAGCTCTCCGTTTTAAAGCAGTACTATAAACTCGGTGAGACATACCTTAAGCCTCTGCAGTTAATGGATGATCATATAGTATTCCTCGTAGATACTCTTTATGGATATGATCTAGGCTTAACATTGTATTTATTATCAAGGCTTAGCTACTTCCGCGGTAAAACATTCACGATTATCGCATTAGTCTCTAAAACAACAAGTACTTCGATTCATGCAAGGCTTTATGCATGGCTTAAAATGATCGGTATCTTTGACATATATTTTAACATGGTTGAGGAAGGAAGTTTTTCAACAATACTCGTTGATAGTGAAATACCTAACAATCTCCTCAACCTAATCCTTAACATTGCTGGTAAGAGAGATAACATGAAGGATACGGTTTCATTTCAAGAATGGAGGATTAAGAGAATAGTTATCCCAGTACTTGAAGCTAGAATAGTATCGCAGCTAATAGCGGTTAAAGGCAAGCTTGAAAGATTGATCGATGAATATAAAGCACTACTATTAATGATAAACTATCTTCTGGACAATGCACCTCCCGAATTTTGGGATCATATTCGCAGCGAAAATGTTATGGCTAAGCTTCGAGCAGTTAAAGGGCGTATCTTGAAAATACGTAACGAATTAGAATTAGTGAACTCACACTTACTACAAATAATCGATAAGTACAGCAAACCAACTAAGTTTACACAGCTACTGATCAATATACCAGAACTAATTGAAGCAATGATAAAGTCTAGAGGGTTAAAGAACCTCTATAGGATGATAAACGCGGATAGAGTCCGGACAGCGGTTAACGAGATCACAGTTGATAATGCGCAATCATTAATAACAAATATAACTATATCCGGTGGGAGAATAGGTTTTCTGAGAGAAATATATGTTTCAAGAGATTTATCAACGTATTTTAAAGTGTTCAATCCGAGAGTGATCGACGCAGAATCCTTTACAGGACAGGTTGTATCATTATATTACTCCGCTATACCAATATGTGATGATTGCTCCAAGAGACAATTCTACGCCGAACTATCCGAGTTAAGGAAGGCTTATTTAAGTAGAGCTATTGTGCCCGCTGAAACAATATATCCCGATAGATTAGCAGTAAACGGTGAATACATCGATCCGCGTACTATGCATATGTGTGGACTTATAAATTATTATGGATACATTGTATCAACGAGAATAAATGATAAACGACCATGTAGAGACTTATTCAAATCTATAGAGAGAGCACTCCTATAGAATCCTCTAGACAAACCTCGAGGGGTGCTGGTTTTCTTGAAGAAGTTTATTTATGGTACAGCTGGAAAACCTCTAGCATTAAAAAGTCAACCCATAATGAAAGCACCCGCATTCTTGAAATCTATGGGTCTTGAAGCAATAGAATACGAAGCCGTAAGGGGGGTAAGGATCGATAAAGAAAAAGCCGAGCTTTTGGGTATAGAAGCGAGAAGATATAATGTTAAGTTAAGCCTACACGCTCCCTATTATATCAATCTTGCAAGTCCTCGAAGAGACGTTGTTTCGAGAAGCATTAACAGGATAATACATTCAATAAACGCAGCGAGCTGGATGGGTGCATGGCTCGTCGTATTTCACCCTGGCTATACTACCGGGCACCAATCCAGACGGGAGGCCCTAATGATGATTGTGGAGAACTTAGAGAAAGCATCGGTGATTGCAGAGGAGAAGAACGTATGGCTTGGACCGGAGGTTTCCGGTAAAGTTAAACAAATTGGTAGTTTAGAAGAGGTTGTAGAAATGTCATCAAGGATCAATAAGGCTAGGCCTATAATAGACTGGGCACATTTATATGCTAGAAATCACGGATTGTTCCCGAAAAATATTGATGACGTTTTAAAAGTAATAGATTACATCGAGTCAAATCTCGGATCAAAATATGTTAAACCACTCCACATGCATTTCTCAAAAATAGAATACGGAAATGGTGGTGAGATAAAACACCATACTCTAACCGAACCATACGGACCGGACTATGAAATAATCTGTAAAGCACTATGTAATACTGGCGTAATAGGGGTCTTCATTAGTGAAAGCCCCGTATTGGAACACGATGCATTATTAATGAAGGAGTTGTGCATGAAGAGTTGCTAACAAGGTTTAGGAAGATATTCGCATTATTATTCAGACCGTTAGCCTCGGCGCTAGCGTCAATAGGAGTAAGCCCTAATACTATAACGCTCTCATCACTAATATTCGGATTCCTAGCATTATACTCGATCTACCAGTATAAGTCGATAATACTCTACATAGTCTTCATAGGATTAATGGGCTTAATGGATGCACTAGATGGTGCAGTAGCCCGCTTAACTGGGAAAACATCAAGGTTCGGAGCATTCCTAGATTCAACCACTGATCGAATAAATGATGCGTTCTTAATATATTCCTTCAAATACCTAGAATTCCAGGACGAACTAGTGGTATCATTGATAATAGTATCCTTCCTCATAAGCTATACAAGGTCTCGTGGCGAATCGCTAGGCGTCAAGATGGAGGGAGTAGGATTAATTGAAAGAGCAGAGAGAATATTAATGTTAATAATTGCAGCCGTAGCATACAAGTTCTCATTCCTACTATCCTTGATCATTGTCTACACGTTACTCATACTATCGCTTGTAACGTTAATACAGAGGATAATACATGTCTACAAGGGGTTAGGGAAAGCTGAGAGCTGATAAGTCATAATGACCAGCTAGGGGTAGGGGGGTTCTAAAAGACATGTAGCCAATCCTTAATGTATGACTCTTAACAACTCCTACGCGATCACCAGCTCTCAAAACAAGCTCCCTATACTCCGAGGGGATATCCAAGCTGCTAACCTGGCTCTTATCCATACGGAGTATAATCTTAGTATTGGCAAGCTGCAGTATTATATCATGTACATCGCGTGGAGAGTGCGTGGAGAATATTAACCCCAGCCTCCGAGCGCGTCCAAGCCTAGCAATACGATCAATCATGCTGGAAATATGCTCGATATACTCCTCCCTACCACCACCCCTAGAAGGGAAGAACCTATGGGCTTCATCAATCAAGATAAGGACTGGCTGACTAGTAATCCTCATCCTAGTCCTTTCAAGCTTCCAGTGGAAAATATTGTTGAGTATGCGGAAGGCAGCTATACTAATCACTTTCTCGGGATCAGTAAAGGTATTCTCCTGCAGATACTCGAGGTCTACCACTATAGGATAACCCTTAAATAATGAAAAGTGCTTCTCAAGGATCGAGTTGATCGGCGGCTCACGTAAATACTTATCAGGCCCCCTACCTCCGGGGATCTCGAGGTCGAAGAGGCCCGTGTCTATGAGTGAACCGATCTGTCTCATCATATTTTCAAGCGTTGACTTATGAACCGCGAGTTCTTTGATCAAATCAACAATTAGATTAATCCTTGGATTAGTAATACTAGGCTTATTCTGCTTCTGTCCGCGCCGCTCATCGATCCTATACCTTGCTTCTCTAAGAGCATCATATAGCTCCTGCAGTGATTCAATAACTACACCCCTACTATTCAAATAGTTCAATAAACGAGACAAGCTATCCTTAGCGTTCCGAGTAAAATAGGGATTCAGCGATATAAACTCCCTAACACTTAGCTCGTTAAACCTGAAACCGTAGGGTATTAGGAATAACTCTACTATATCCCTAGAATTATCCTCGTAAACTATGCTTACCTTGTAATCAACAAACCTCAGAGGCTTCCCATCGTTATCGCCAGGCTCCTCATACACGTGTTTATCAATAATGCTTGTTTTCCACCCCATTTTCTCAGCGATCGATTTATAGGTTGATTCAAAATATTCATCGGCTATATCCATTAAAGCCTTAGCCCAACTAGTATCCTTAACATCTAGTCTCTCCAACACCATGCTAGTTATAGGAATAATCAAGACTAAGCCGTTGGGCTTATCAACTCTACCCTTAATATTATTGATCATTTTCTCCTCTAACTCTACATCCAAACCCTCACTAAACTCGTAGTGAGGCTTTAAGGGAAGAGTCACATAGTCCCTATTAGGATCCATTACTACGAGGGATATCTTATTATCACTAAGCTTATAACCACTAGCTAACGAGGAGATCATGTTTTTTAGAAGGGTTGTTTTACCTGAACCTGTTGTGCCTAAAACGATCATGTGTTGATAATAGGCTTTTAGGGGGACGAATAAGTGTGCTTTCAGATCGAAGATAGGCTTATCTCCAACAGTTGGATAACCGATGAATACGCCGCTAGTTGGTAGTCCAAGTATTTTCTGGATAACCTTCTCGTTGAGAGGCCTAATGACTGGGGATTGGGGCTCGATTACGTAATTAGCGATACTTACAACGTCATTAAAGGGATCATAGGATAGTAGGGGCTTAGCTTTCACCCTTGTCCTAGTTAATAATCCGTAGAGGTCTTTTCCCGGCGATGAAACACTTAGGTCTGGAAGGTCTAGCTCGGCTAATATATCTCTACGCTCTACACTGATAATCCTCAAACTTACAATATTCAGCGATTTTATATCGACTACCGCTAAATAGCTACCAGCACTACCCAGTTCTTCGAAAAAGCCGAAATAAATCTCTGGGTCGATGTCGAATACTACAATACCTCCCTCCTCACTTATTATGGAGGGGCTTGTCCTAGAAACCCATCCAATGATTTCTCCGTATTCTTCAGCGATCTCCCTAGCCTTCCTAGCCTTCTCCTCTAAGCTGCTGATAAGTTCTCTACCATCCACTATATAGTCCCTCGATAGAACGCATCATATCGTATGTTAACGGTATACCCTTATTCTCAATAAGCCTCAATAAATAGTTCCTTAAACCGCCAGATAATTTTTTAGCCCTACTATCGACTAGTAGGATGGTTAACGGCAGTAATGCCCCGCTGCCGAGACTATCAGTTAAAACAATGTTTAACAGCTCCGGATCATTTTCGAGAAGCTCAGCTCTGTAAAAGACGTAGTTGCTACTATTTCTAGCCTCTCTTCTCCGCGGAAGCCCTACATAGTACCCGATCCTCTCCGGGAGTTCACCTATAATCTCCTTGTTATGGTATTTGAAGGAGCCTAGGATGAAGGGTTTAGCTCCTCCTTTACCAGCTATATTATTAGCTACTATTGACAAGTACGTGTAATCATTGATCCGTGCATTTCTTCTTAGAATATTTAATGGATCAATACGGGAGAGAATTGTTGAATATTCGAGTCTTTTTACAATACCAAGTATCCTAAACCCCTTTCCTACTAACTTGTTTAAAGCATTGATTCTCTCTCGTAAGAGGATCCTCCATGATTCATAGTATTTCCTAAGTGATTCACTTTTATACCTATCTACCCTCAGATAAACAGAGAAGATCGATGGTATATGGTAAATGGGGCCGTCGACAAGTATAATCCTCCCATAATCATCAACTATATGGTTTAAAGCATATGATTCAAGCCTTAGCCTTAACTCGTTTAAAGCCATTAAACGATTATACCCAGCAGTATAGGGGTATCCTGCAGGGTTACGAGTCACTACTTGCTCTAGAAACCGCCCATCCTTATCTAAACCATTCCCAATAACCAGCAGCCACTCACATCCACTTCTTCGGGACCCATATATTACCCCGTAAATATCCGGACAGTCAAAACCGGTTCTTAAAACTCGGTTATATACTGAAACACTACCGATTCCTAGGAAGAAGTATGGTGTATCTATAAACCTACTACTACTATCAACCCCCATGACACCTGATAAATCGCCTTTATCAAACCCGTTAATAACTGTGAGTCCCGCCTTACCCCCACTAATCTCCAATTCTTCCGTAAAATCTTGAAGTGTAAAAGCTCCTAGATCATTATCCATACTAGTTAAAGTGTTTGATGAAGTAGTCGCGATAATATTTGTAATTACTCTATCTAAACCACCGAGTTCTCTAGACAATATTATCAATCCCCATTAAATATACACATTTTTAAACGTGTACAGATTTATGAAAAACTACTTATTACACTCACGTATTATCTAAACTTAGAATCCAGATATATAGACGTAGATGGTGAAGCTATGGCTTATAGTAGAGTTATTTATTCATCTATTATCATTATAGGCGTTGTACTCTACATAGCGGGTTTATACATACTCTTCGAAATGGTTAGGGATTTCAATAATCAATTCATACCCATGATAAACTCCCTATCCTCTGCTAGGATAAGTTATCGTCCAAAGAATATTACAATCACGAGGATGGGAAAGCAAGTATTCTTTAAAGCGTTGATCGAGCTGAATATTACGTGGACGAAGAAATCCAGCGCAGCAGGTCCCATTATCGATCTATTATTGATGAATAAATCGCTAGCACACATAGTATTCAAAAACATGTCTAAGGATTTGATAAATTATCCGGTTAGCATTGAGTTTCCCTTAACAAAGGATATACTCAATGAAGAAATTGTGATGCTTATACATGTTAATACAAACCTAGTATCCTTTACCCAAACAACAACATTACTAAACATAACAACATTCGGAAACTACATAGACCTATACATACGCGATATTAGGATTAACAGAATAGGTAATACTTCGAGAATATATTGTATCATATACTCGAACATAGTAATAGACGCACCAGTAAGAATAACAATGGTTTCAAGGGACGGAATGGAGCTGTATAGTAAGGTTTTAATGAATTACTCATCATCACCGAGTAAACCGTATGTTTGTGAGTTAACCGTGGATAATAGTATAATACAAAACACGGAATACGTGGTATTCGACATCAATGGGCTACAAATAGAAAAATACAACCTAGGAAAACAGGGGGGATAAACAATGAACCAAGAAAAGAAGAGTAAATCGTTAAAAATAGAGCTAGCAAAAGGTATTGGTAAAGGAGTAGTATACTATATAATCTACTACGTACTACTCATAGGGTTCATAGTATACTATGTAATACCGTACATAGCAAACTCAACAGGGCTGAAAGGATTTGACACTGCAGGGTTAACCGGGTTTACACCAGTAAACATCAGTGTACTAGCATGGTTTATAGGACTCTACACACTCCTACAGCTAAGTAAAGCCTACCTACCCTACAGCTCACTAGCGGATGCCGCGATACATATCACAGCACTCTACATTATATTATACAGTATAAGATTCGGCAAAATAGAGAAATACCTGCCAAAATACAACGCGAAAATAATCCTAGATGCCTCTCCCCTACTACTCCAATTATTCTACATACTAATAGCCTTTAACCTAGGAGGAGCACTTATATCGGTAGCTAAAGAGTATAAGAAGAAACATCAATTAAAACCAGTGGGAGAGGAGCAGGGAGAGAAACAAGGATAGGGGAACAGGGTTGTAAGCGATGCCGAAGCTGCCGAGGGTATTTGTAGGTGGAGACTGGGATGCTGATGGACTAGTATCGACGGCCTTAATAGTCTATTCACAGGAGAAGCTTGGAGAATACCCTATAAAGGGGAGGGTTTTCCTAGATAAGAAACCAGTTGATCCAGAGAGGTTGAAGTTTATACTAAGCGATATAAGGATACCCTACGACATGGTTATACTGCTAGACGTACCATACACGGAAACTGTTCCCAGGATACTTTGGATGCTGAAACACCACTTCGGCGTAAAGAAGATCATGTATGTAGACCACCACCTCTCAACCCAGACGAACGCGAAGAAGCTCGAGGAAATCGTGGATGAACTAATAATAGACCGCCGCAAACCCACAGCGTTAATACTCCATGATATACTAGAGGAGAGGGGTATAAGGATTACTGAGAGGCTTAAAGCCTTCGTAGAAGTAGTGGGATACATGGATACTGGTAGGAGAGTGCCGGATAAATACATGAAGCTATTCGAGATAGCATCCCTTTTCTCAAAAGCCTTCAACGTTGTTAGGGATGAGAAGATCTGGCTGAGGATTGTTGATTGGCTAGCCTCACCAACACCCTTAGCGACGCCAATGGATGAAAAAATCATTAGGAAGCTTAAGGAAGTAGTGGATAAGAGGGATGAAGAAGTAAAACAACTAGCACTAGACCTAGCAATGGGAGCACGGAAAGTCGGTAGCTTCAGATTCATAGATGCGAGGAATAAATGGAAATATAGGGGTGGTACAGCTCTAGCATCGAAAATACATGCTATCCTAAAAGCACCAGTAGCACTCCTGGTAGATACGAGTAAGGAGTACACGTTGTTAATAGTCAAGGCTCCAAGGGGGACGGCTTTCCGTGTAGCAAAATACTTTATGGGGAACGGGTTAGCACTGGATATAGCGGGGCATCCAAACCTTGCAATAATCAAGCTACCTAAAAATCCGGATATAAACGAGATACTAGAAGCCTTACTACAAGCCCAATACTACTTCTAAACCCGTTTCATCCTAGATTCTAGAAAAGACTTAAACACCGGATCGGTTCTTACGGTTTTGAAGCGCGGATCCCTTAACATTAAGAATATCTCCCAGTTCCTCAGCGATGGACACATAAAGCATCCAAGCCTATAAAAACCAGCTTCATAGTATGGGTTTACGGGTATTCCCCGATAATACATGTATAATTGGAGTAGGAGGGTAGACCACTGCTTTAAAGGCGTAACTCTAACAATATTTTCATTAATCACCTGTATCGGCGGCCTACTACTACGCTTCTCAGATTCAACATCCCTATCACCGCTAATAATTAAGCATTTCTCCCCCCTACCACAGATTTTCATATAAGTATTCTCTAAAGCTTCGACTTTCAAGCCAGTACACCAACGATAATCATGTCTTGGAAGCCCCATCTTTAAAACGAGATCATGGATCTTTACCGGTATCTTCAATAGATTCTTCAAGCCCAGCTTCTCCGAGGCATGATCTATGAATTCCCCCATACCCGGAAGATCAGTATCTAGTTGGGCGTAAACACCATGAACCTTATCATTGCCGAAGACTTGTAGTGCAAGATAGAGTACCGTAGTACTATCCTTACCACCACTCCACGGGACAATAACCTTATCAAAACCCTTACCAACACGTTGAAGCCATCCAGCTACAATAGATTCCTCGGCTTTAATAGCGTCGATATTAGCTTTAAGTAATTCAATGGGGTCTACTGGCGTGGGCTTAGAGCCCCCATGATACCTCGGCTCCAAGTACTCTTCCAAAAACTGTATATATCCTTGAAAGCCGTCATTGCCGAGGAAGTACTGTTTCCCGTCGAGGCCCCTAACAACGACATATACTCCTTTATCAAGCCCGAGTTTCCCGGATGCAAGGCTTGTAACATGTAGAAGGTAGACATCATGGAAGGGTTCTGGTTTAAACAAGCAACTTGTAGGGCCGAATAACCGGTAAACACCATCATTGTACTCTATACAGTTCCTCTGGAAAGCCCTAGCTTTCTCAAACTCCCATGAGAGTTCTTCTAAACGTGTATTCCTAATCCTACCCTTACTGATTACGTAGAGTAAAGTGTCGGGTCTTCTAATAAAGAAGGGTTTCCTAGTACCCGGTAAATCCTTCCATCCTAGTAATAGGAAGTTGTATTGGTTTGGGCTACTACTCGAGGATACCTTAGAAACGATATCGTCTAGATCCCTGCCCGCCGAAACTTGTTCGATCCTTATAGGCCAGCCCCGATAATAGTTTTCAATAACCCGTTTAAACGCTTTATAATCCTTCTTCGCTCTTAGGAATACATGGTATAGTATTGTTCTATTATCCGATGCTTTATCAATCGCTTCAAACCGTGTATTCTCCATTAATACCATTCTATTCTTCTTCCTCTTCCTCCTCTCCAAGTATTCTTGGAGTAAATATCCTTATATAGCTCTCACTAGCGATTTCCTCCCTTAACTCCTTCGGCGGAATATAGTATTCGGCTTCAGCCGTTTTAACAGCGATCCTATATGAGAATAAGAGTATGAGGAACCCTATACCTATTAATGTAAGTCCTATAAGCTGGAACCACCGGGCAATAATGATCGATGAAGCCTCCCTCATCGAGAAAACTTCTATTTTGACGTTTACATTACTCATGTAGAGATACTGTGTTGATGCAAGCCTTGCGGTAACCCTATAGGTTCCCGGAGAGTATATTGGTAGAGAAACACGTTCCCCGTTACGAACAGTTATAGAATAGATGAGGTTGTGGGATGAATCAGTAATATCGAATTGGACAGCTATATCGGGCTCGGGCCCGGATATTTCGATTGATAGGTAACCAGCTGTTTTTAATTCAAATTCATCTATAACCTCCGGCGTAGTGGTAAGGGTTATCGAGAAAGTCTTAACATCACTAACAACATATTCGATACTACTAATATAGTTGCTATAACTATACTGTCTACCAGGTATTAACATTATACCATTACCAAGAACATAATATCCTATACTAAACATTAACAAGCCTATTAACATCAAAACTACACTACCAATTAAAACCCTCAAATACAACGGGCCCAGAGCAATTACGAATTCTCTAACCCTCTCAAGCAACCCCCGACAACCTTCAGCTACACTAGGCGCTAGTTAATATTAGTCAATAATACCTAATCAATTAAATTACACAATAAATATTTTACACAATCCTGGAAAAACCTATCACTAAATGAGGGAAGGGAATTATAACGGCTTGATCGGTTCCAGCCAGTTAAGGATCTATATGGTTAAAAACTCGTTAGTTAAGCATAAACCATGGTTTCCACACCCTGAAACCCCCGAGCGGTTAATGTATGTGTTAAACGGTATTAAAGGAGAAGGGTTAGATGGGTACTTAGAGGATATTTCAGTGGAAATAAAACCCGAGATCCAGGAATACGAGGAATTACTCCTAAAATCGCACTGTAAAAATTATTTGAGATATCTTGAAGAAATGTCGAGGACAGCACCCGTAGAAATAGATCCGGACACCTATATTACCCATGATACTCTCGAGCTAGCTATTGAATCATATATGCATAGCTATTCAATTACTAGAGCAGACTATAAGTATAAAATACTTCTCAATAGGCCGCCGGGGCATCATGCTGGGAAATGTGGTAAGGCTATGAATGCCGCCACTCAGGGCTTCTGTTTATTGAACAATGCGGCGGCTGCGGTGCACTCCCTTCTAGATAACGGCTATACTAGGATCGCAGTGCTGGATTTCGATATACATCATGGAAACGGCACGCAGGAAATATTCTACAAGACAGATAAAGTATTACATGTAGACATACATAGAGACCCTTCAAGCTTCTATCCCTATACTGGATTCCCCAGCCAGATAGGTAAGGGTAGGGGTAGAGGATACAGTGTAAACCTGATCATAGGACCCCTTACAGGGGATGATTACTATGAGGAACTAGTAAGTATAGCCGAAAAGTTACTGTGGAAGTATAAACCGCAGCAAGTCATAGTATCAATGGGATTCGACGGCTACATGGGAGATGGATTAGCCGATACAAGGCTATCTATATACACGTATAATAAGCTGGGACAAATGCTACACTATCTGGGCATCCCCGTTACAAGCGTATTAGAAGGAGGCTATACGCTCGGCCTACAATACGGATTGCCGGCTTATATAAAGGGACTATTGGGTATCAATGTAAACGTTGAGAAAACGAAGACGCCGAATCGAATACTAGAAGAATATAGGAGAGTAAACAACGAAACAATACTGCGTATCGAGGAGATCTGGGGAGGAGGTTGAAAGAATCCGAAGCGAAATACTTAATAGTTGATCCTGGAAAAATAGGCTTGATCAAGCAAATACTAGAAGAAGAAAATTATAGGCACCTGTCTACCGTTGAGGAGATCGATACTTACTATAATCACCCATGCAGAGACTTTGCTGAAACAGATGAAGCGCTAAGAGTAAGAGTTAGGAGAACAACTAATGGAGTGGAAGCGCGCGTCCTAACATATAAGGGTCCAAGGAAAATACTGGGGGATGTCAAGATCAGGGAAGAATACGAAGTCTTTATAAACAATGACGAGTTGATGAAGAAGATACTATTATCACTTGGATTCCGCGAAGTAGGAATAGTGCGAAAAGTGAGGACTATATATAGGAGTCCCAACAACTGTGAAGCACTTATAGACTACCTAGAAGATACTAAGCAATATTACCTAGAGATTGAATGTAGTATTAATGAAATCAGCAAGATTTCAGAAAAAATTAAAAACTTTGTTAAACCAGTGCATGAGACTTATCTAGAGATAATCCTGCGGAGAATGGGGAGGAAATGAATAAACAAGTAATAGTCGGAGTAGGAGCTGTAGTTTTATACGATAATACTATCCTCTTAGTTAAAAGAAAATATGAGCCCTGCAGAAAATGCTGGGCGATTCCCGGTGGGCATTTAGAATACGGAGAAACTATAAAGGAGGCAGCAGCAAGGGAACTGTTCGAGGAAACGAGAATCAAGGCTAGACCTATAGGGATTGTATGGGTAGATGAGATTCTTCCGGATAAATATAAGGCTGAGAAACACTTTGTACTAATAGATGTATATATGGAACCACTAGATAAGCCGCCAAAACCAATACCGGGTTCAGACGCCTTAGATGCCGGGTTCTATGATTTATCAAATCCTCCGGAACCAGTTACAAAAACAACGCTCAACTTATTAAAATATATCAAGAAATATAACGGGAATCCCCCGCTTCTACCCCTCGGTGAATAGTCATGAATCAAAACATTCAGAAAATCAGGGTCAACACGTCTCACACAGTAACACACTTAATTTATAAGGAATTATTGAAGGAGTACATGGAGAA
This sequence comes from Desulfurococcales archaeon, assembly GCA_027002875.1. Lineage (GTDB taxonomy): Archaea > Thermoproteota > Thermoprotei_A > Sulfolobales > Desulfurococcaceae > WAON01. The sequence continues at coordinate 15,104 of JALWZC010000058.1, read as the reverse complement.
ATTCGAAGAAGCTAAACGTCCAGATATAGTATATGTTACTGACCTAGTAGCATGTACTCATAAATTCCACTTAAGACACCTCTTCCCGGAACTAACAATGAAGTTCGAACCAGCGGCAATACTCGGAGACCTAGTTCATATGGGGCTTGAATCATATCTTGAAAAGCATGGTTATGATGTGGAAGTACCCTTCGAGAAGAAATATAAGATCCATGGAAGAGAGTACACATTAAAAGGTAGGCTAGATGCTTATAACAAGGAAGAAGGTATAATTGTTGAAATAAAAACTGGGCGGTCGTCTCAAAACCTTCCACGAGAACACCATATTTACCAGCTACAAATATATCTCTCATTACTAGAAGCTGAGAAGGGAATACTTGTCTATATCACACCGGAGAAAATCATCGAGTACGAGTTTAAGCGAGATAAAAACATCAATGTATCATCATTGTTAAAGATGCTGGTTGAAGACACTGTTCACCCTAAATGGAGCTGGGAATGTAGGTATTGTCCCTTCCAAAAATTCTGTCCATATAGTCTTAGAAGCGAATAAGAGATTTAGTAGTGTTACCCGGATATTTCTTCGATCAGTTGTCTTACCTTATCGATATTTATTTTCTCACCACTACTCGTTAACAACTTGTTCAATTTACCCAGAACACTCTCGTATTCCTTAATAGTGTCTTCTAAACTTTTAATTAAACTATAAATCTCTCCGACAATATTAGATATGTATCTCCTATCAACATATCCCTCCCTACTCTTCTCAACGATGTCCTGCAACTGTGTAATTACCCCATAGATCCCGCGTGTTATCATGAGAGCGGTGTAGGATTTTGCTTCATGTTCTTCTAACACATCCCTAAGACTCTTAAAGCCAAGCTCCCTCCTACGCTGTACGGCTTCTAGAGCATCAGCATAGACGTCTTCAGGTATGTACCTTCTACGTAGAAGCCTCGTGAGAAACTCAATCGCCCCCTTCTTCGTGGTTATCCCTTCAACAAGTTTTAAGAATTCCTCGCTACCAGTATAGATCTCCGGTATCGTTGCAGTCGTAAATGTCGTTACATAGGTTGCTAGGTGTATAATGTATATAATGTTTATAACTGAGGGAATAGGGACGTTTAGTATGTAAAAGGATGCAATTTCTCCCCAAGCCCCGGGCAGGTACAATCTGTTCTTACCGACAAATTTAGATGGATCCTCTTTACCAGTCTTTAATAGTTTATCAATAGGGCTCGACGGATCAATCTGTCTAATAATCCTCCCTATAAAGTCATGGTTAGCATTCCAAAGATTTCTCTCATCGAGAATTGCTATAGGCATAGCCGCGTTAAACTGTATCTCGACAAACTTTACAGCTGTCTCCGTACTACCCTTAAACCCCATAACAGTCATTAAGCCATCATAAAACTTCCTACCAGCTTCTTCTCCAAGTTTTTTAGCCCGTTCATAGACTTCATCACTAAGCCTTACAAGTCCTCGAAGCTCATCAGTACTCCAGAACACTAAAGACAATAATAATCACCTCAGCAGGGCATAGTAGTTACCTAACAACTACTACCCCTTTATAATTAAACACAACATTATCAATTCTAATAAACCAGGTATTAAATAAAGATTTATTGAAGTGATGATCTCGGGAGGACTGAGTACTAGTCGATGAAGAGGGTCTTGAGTACTGATTACTTCTTAGCTAAAACTATTGGGTCACCATTTTTAACGCTTAAAGCCCTAGCTGCATTACCGTGATTTATACCGATCTCGAAGAAACCCCATGAATTAATATAACATGCTACCTCGCCCCTGCCAACATAGCTAAAGCTGGGTACTAGTCTACAGGTAAAAGTCTTTCCTCCTAGTTCAATAGATAGTTTAGAACCGTAGTTTACCTTAATTTCCTCTAATAGGCTTCTATCAATATTTGTCATAATATTTCCAAATACATCGATATATATGATCGAGCCCTTTATGCCTTCATCCGTTAGTTGAGGCCTGGGGAATTCTAGTTTAACCATGTCCTCTTCATCGATCCTATAACCGAGTTGGCTAGGACTTAGTCCGAGGGATAGATATGCAGCGATAGGGGCGAATAGATCTCTACCGTGGAAAGTATATGATGTGTTCTTCAACTTAAATGGTGAATTTGAAACATCATATACCTCCATAATACCGTCATCTACAGATGCAGGATAAAGCGATCCATTGTCCGGTCCAATGAAATAGTAGTTCCTAGTTTTAACCAATAAGGCTTTCCTAGTAGAACCTACGCCGGGATCAACTACTGAGACAAAAATAGTGCAGTGGGGGAAATACTTGTATGAGACAAAAAGCAGTAGAGCCGCCTCGTACACATCCTGCCTCGAGACTTCGTGGGTTAAATCGATGATGTCAGCATTTGGATTTATGCTTTTAATAACGCCCTTAACAACGCCGACGTATGGGTCCTTATAGCCAAAATCAGTTAATAATACAATCAATCTATCCAATAACCCCACCCCTCGATAAAGGGATTACTAGCTAAAATATAATAGTTAGGCTGGGATTAATCCTTAATGGGATAGCCGGGGATGTTTACGACGGGCGGACTGAATAATAGTGATGATCCATTGTAGCATGTACCCGGCTATCCCACTACGGGTCCCCGATGAAGAGCAGCGGATAAACGGATTACTCAGTAACATCTGTATTGGATGAAGAGTCTTCTTCATGAGGGGACTCTGCAGTAAACAAGTAGTCGATTACAATGGTTATTAGCGGCACTATTAACCCTGTAGTCGGATATACCGGGAAAATATTACCGTATTTATACCCCATTATCAATACGAAGCTGTAAACCATAGTTGTTACGAAGATCGGATAGGATACGTATATGTAGAATGAAGTTCTCCCACCACGATATAGAATCTTCAAGAACAGTAAGGGTTCTAATAAGATGTAAAGCAGGACAAGCTGGGATATTAATGGTAGAAGATAGGCCATCCGATCAGTATACTCGATAATACTAATATTGAACCTTTCAGGACTCCAGATAGAAGGGAGGAGCGGGCTGAAAAAGACAAGGAGGAGTAAGCCGACATAGACGTAGTCAAGGAAAGTATACCTAGCGCTCTTAACGCTTCGGTACTCCATAGAGAAACCGGTAAGTATTAATACAAGCCCGGCTGAGAATAAGAGGATCCATGAACCCGTGAATACTACATCCTTAATCCTGTAAAGGCCGGAATTAAAGGAACCCTGAGTAATCATATTTATAGAAGGAATAACCGGATTCCTTTCGACACTACTGGATATAAGCCAAGGCCAATCAGGTAATAGGGGCTTCAAAATACTACCAGTATTTTCATAGTTTTTCGTCCTATTTTCGATGAGTAATTCATCTATTATCGTTTTCCAATTATCCATAAAACTCGTATGATCACTATTAGGCTCTAAGTAAACAGTAACGCCTTCTCTAACGAGTGCTTTAAGACTCTCTGGAAACAAATATTCATCATTCGACCCGATTATAACTATCCTTAAAACATGTTGTCCCCGGCGTACATACCTAAAGGGATCGGTGCACGTATTCGGTGGAACCCTATGTATATAGTAATTCACTAGTGAAGCCTTAGATATGCTATAAGAGTAATCTCCTATTAAGCCAAGGCTCACAGTCTTATTAATACCTTTTATTAAACCCCCGCTCATTAATGCGATCGAACCTCCAAGACCTACTCCAACAACATCTATTTCCGAGGCATTAATTACTCTGCGTGCAAATTGTACAAGGCTTCTTATAATACATAAGCTGTGGATCCATAGTGAATCGCGAGGCTTTATCGATTCGAAGACTAGCTTAGACCCATAAGGGGGTTTGTTCTTCCCGACACCGGGCAAGTCGAACATTAATACATGGAATTTTCTCTGTACAAGGTAGTTGGCTAAATTGTATAGTGAGTAATGAGTACTCATATAATCATGAACCAGGATAACGGTTTTCCTATCCTTTACGCCCTGTGGGTATAGTTCATCGATGTAAATATACGGATAAGCACCATTATACCTGCAAGACTTTAGCTTAAACCACTTATTAATAACAGTTACATTTCCCACAGAAGTAATGCTAGAGCCAACCATATTATACTCCAACTGCTTCGGGGATAGAGAGTCTAGTAAGCTACTTACACTGGAGATACAGGTTTTGCTAGGAGTAGCATGTGTTGATGGAGTAATGTATAGTGCTGCATAGATACTAATAAATACGAGCAGCAATCCTGTGTAGGCTAGAATGCCCGATAAGATCCTCCTGATGCTAGTCATTTCAACACCGTCCCTAAACTGGCGGCAGATGTAATTGTATCTATTATGGCGGTGTAAGCCACTAGTACTTATACCAAAATTGATTTATCTAGATATAAATGATTTGTTTAACGTGGTGATGAAAGTATATATCCTAGGAGACCCATTATAGCGCCCATTCCAGCACCAATACCGTAGAATAATAGCCTGTAGCTTCCGGTAACAGTCAAACCCATATAAACTCCCAGTAGAAGGACGAGTACACCGATCAATATACCTGTAACCAGTACTCCTATATCTCTCTTAATAACCCTTCCTCTCGCATTGATATAACTACCGCATCCGGGACACTTTTTAACCCGGAGATTATAGCCGCAGTGCGGGCACTCTTCAACTATGAAGGGAACAGTCCTACCGCAACGTGGACAAGTATAGGTTTCAAGCAAGAGCTCCCTCCCACACTTTTCGCACTTAACAGTTTCACCCCTACGCAGGAGGTCGAATATCTTCGAGAAAACAGGTAGTAATTTCTCATCAGTATTAATAGCTACTACAAACCTACCAATACTCTCAACCTCTAACCCCTCACCATTAAACTTCACATATAGTGTTCTAGTCTCCATCTCCCTCCTACGGAATAAGGAATACTTAGATAATTCCTCAGAGATCTCGCCAGCATTTATAATTAACTCTTTAAGCTCTTCAGCATCCTTATCACTAATAACTGGAGAATGAGTAGCTACACTACGAGAATCTCTATCAACGATTATAAACCACCTAACACCGCTAAGCCGGCCTAGAAAACCCGTAATCCTAGATAATAAGTCGGATAAACCCATACATATCACCGCTAAACCTCTAACCCTATATAAACATGGTTATGATCCCTGCAATAAATTAATTATTTCACCAAGCGAAGCAATAACAACGGGTTTACCCTTAAATAATTCTTCTAGAGGGGTACTAGTAGGGTTAAACCCTACATAGACCCTGTCGAAAAGGCTTGTATTAACCTTGCTAATATTGTCTTCAACAATAGCATCGGCTATAGCGAGAATTACGGAGTGGTTAAAGCAGAATACAAGGCTATGCCTACTAGCAAGATCATTTAATAAAGACCTATAATTACTACAATTAACCTCTTCTACAATTATCCTATCACTGCTTTTACTAACCCTTCTAAGTACTTCCTTATCAATATAGTCATCGACGACTTCATCGCAGACTAGAATGCTTGTATCAATCCCCCTACCCGTAAGGTAATTGTACAGTCCTAGAAGTATCCATGAGGAAAGCATTGTTCCAGGCATTAATCCAACGCCTAGATCGCCTGTAAGGGAATCTATAAGCCTTCCATGATCAGCCCATGGAGGAGTAGCGACTGATAATAAATCCGTAAATCTTCTTTTAATCGTTAATAACTCATTAATAGATACAGGGTTCCAACGGTTAAGGCTTGAGAGGATCAATGATAGCCTTGACCCTATTGTTTCGGGTGCTTGAATCTTTAATAAAGCGACTTCTTCCTCGACCCTCCTAGATAAACCGCTATGAATCACTAAGTAATTAGCTAATAGTCTTCCCCTATAAGTACTGAGGACACTCTTTTTAAACAAATAATTATTTATCAGGTGGAAAAGCTGGTAAGGTAGTGGTTTTTCCTGGAAGGAAGCCATTAAAAGTATATCTTTTAAGAATCTGTAGCCTTCTTCAGCATTACTAACTACGGATTCTATAATCCATAGAGCCTTAGTAATAATGGAATGTACGAGTTTTACTGGAATATAGTTCTCCTTCTTCATTTCTTAGCTTCCTATCTCAGCTCGTATAGTGGTTAGAATATCTGATATGTCCGGTGCTTCGATTTCTAAAGCCTCACCCTTCTCAATAATTATATCGCCGTCGACCAATACGGTATCGGGCATATACCCGAGCTCTAGTAAGTCTCCTATACTATGCGGGGTTAAGGCATTCTTTTCCGGAACCCTTAGATCATATAATAACAAGTCTGCGGGCTCTCCCTTATCTATTATACCCTTACCATGTCCAACTAGTTTATACCCATTGTATAGTAGGTTATTATGACCGGATAATTCTTTGATAATGCAGCTGAGATTTACCGGGCTTGAAGGTATTACCGGTATTTTACAGTTACTATTTATCTTCTCTACGGGGCAGAAGACTTCATTGTATTCTCCCACGTATTTTCCTTCAATGTAAACCCTAGAATCCTCGACGTCGATGTAGTATAAGCCGGGACGGTGTGGTAACGTCGAACCCATATCAACTATGATTGCCGGAATTTGTTTCTCTAGGAGAATCTTTGCGACTAGGTCTGGGAAAGGATCGATTATTATTGGAAAAGTGATCCCGCTCCTCACGATCCTGTATAGGCTATTCATAATTAAACGTTTAATTTCCTCCCTGCTTAGAGAGCCTAGTACCTCCCTTATATCTAGATCATCCCCTAAGGGGAGGGTTGATAGTGGAACAGCGGCTGAGAAGCCATGTATAATTACTGCTTTATACTCGTAGTCAGCCCTATACTCGGAGAACTCGTATTCGACGGGGTGCTCGCTACCTAGATCCCTTACCTGGTATTCATCGATGAAGAGAAAGCCTTTCCGGAGAATACCGCTATGATCGGGATAGTATATTCCAGTAAATAAGTATCTTACACTATTCATTAATGCCTCAACCCGTACTTGTTATAGTATATGATTGCTTCTAGTGGTTTACGGGGCTGGAAACTCCTCAGGCCTGGAGCGGGTTTACCTACAGCAACTAGTCCTAGAAGGTATAGTTTCGGCGGAATATTTAACTCGCTCTTAAACACTGGGTCGTCTTGGAGTTGAAGGGGGAATACTCCGTAGCCTTTGATTGATGATGCGAGCATTAAATAAGCCATAAGGCTTCCTCCATCTATTAAGTGGTGGGGGCTCTGTTCTGGATGGGTTACTATGAAGAATAATACAGCGGCTTTTTCGAATAATCTCCCGGCTGGGTGTAGCCTTGATAGCTTATGTATCAATAACTTATCGTCAACGATCACAAGCTCCCATGGCTGTATATTACCAATGCTTGGAGCCCATCTAGCCATTTCAACTATTTCCAGTATATCTCTGCGATCAATACTTGTCTCTACGAATAGCCTTGAATACCTAATACCCGCAAGGATCCTCCTCTCATAGTCTATGCTCAAACCCTACCTACACCCCTCGAAACAGCTCGGCTTCAGTTAAAGGAATTATCGTCATAGCTTCCTGCTCCGGCCGGGGAGTATTCATCACCCCTTCATATATACCCTTCAATAATCTATAAATCCGTAGAGGGCTGTATAATAGTATCGTGGAGGTGCCTGTTCTTGAAGGGTTGGTGGGGTAGGATACTACGTGTAGACTTATCTAGGAAGAAATACTGGGTGCAAGAGCTCAACGGCGAGGTTTACAAGAAGTATATTGGCGGGAGGGGCTTAGCTGTCAAGATATTATGGGATGAGCTACCGCCGGGAATCGATCCCTTATCCCCATATAACTTATTAATAATAGCTTCAGGCCCATTATCAGGGCTACCATTGCCTAGTAGTGGGAAACTAGTCGTAGCATCAAAGAGCCCATTAACACTAGGCTATGGAGACGGAAACATTGGTACGATGGCTTCAGTATACTTGAAGAAAGCAGGATATGATGCAATAGTGATCAGGGGGGCTAGTGAGAAACCAGTATACCTGTACATCGAGGATGACAAGGTAGAGTTTAGGGATGCAGAAGACCTTTGGGGCCGTGATACTTTCGAAACCGAGGATAAACTAGTAAGGGAGCATGGAAGAAACATCGGTACACTACTCATAGGACCTGCTGGGGAAAACCTAGTCCGATACGCGACGATCATATCGATGAAGGGCCGTAGTGGTGGAAGGCCAGGTATAGGGGCAGTCATGGGTTCTAAGAAGCTCAAAGCGATAGTTATTAAGGGAACCAAGAACCCGGAGCTAGCTGACGAAGCCGAGCTTAGAAGGCTCAGCGAGGAATCCTACAAGGAGATACTGAGTAAGGAAAACTATGATTTCTGGATAAGGCAGGGAACTATGGCTACAATAGTCTGGGGACAGGAGAACAGTGTTCTCCCCACAATGAATTATAGAGAGGCTGTATGGGAATACTACGAGGAGATTAGTGGAGACTTAATGGAGAAGCTGAAGGTTGAAAGAAGGGGCTGCCCATACTGTAATATGCAATGTGGAAACGTGATCCTAGATGATCGAGGCGAGAAAAGCGAGCTAGACTATGAAAACGTTGCAATGTTCGGAAGCAACATACTCCTAAACGATCTAAGGAAGGTTGCAACACTGAACAAGCTAGCCGATAAATTGGGATTAGACACTATTAGTATGGGCAACAGCCTCGGGTTCATCATGGAGGCCTCAGAGAAGAACCTGATCGATGAGAAGATAGAATGGGGCGATTATAAAGCTGCCCAGAAACTATTGATCGACACCGCGTATAGGAGGGGCCTAGGATCATTCCTAGCGGAAGGAGTAATGCGAATGTCCCGATGGCTGAGAAACGGGGCAGAGGAATTCGCAATGCATGTTAAGGGGCTAGAAATATCAGCCTACGACTGTCACGCGGCTCCCGGAATGGCCCTAGCCTTTGCAACATCACCTATCGGAGCACATCATAAGGATGCGTGGCTTATAGGCTTAGAGGTTAAAATGGATAGGTTCGCTTATAATGAAGAGAAGGTTGACAAGCTAATCTTCCTGCAGAGGATCCGTGGCGGGATGTTTGAATCACTAACGACTTGCAGGCTCCCATGGGTAGAGCTAGGTTTAAACCTGGACTACTATCCGAAAATGCTGACAGCCGCTACGGGTGTAACCTATACGATAAACGATATCTACGAAGTAGCAGACAGGATCTACGCGTTGATCAGGGCATTCTGGATAAGGGAGCATGACGGATGGAACCGCTACATGGATTACCCGCCGATGAGATGGTTTAAGGAACCGTTGAGCAGAGGACCCTATACGGGCGCAAAATTAGACTTAGAAAAGTATGGTAAAATGCTGAACCTATACTATGATAAGCGCGGATGGGATTATCGCGGAGTACCAAGGCGAAATACACTAGTAAAACTAGGCCTTCAGGAAACAATACCAGTACTCGAAAAAATTGTTGGTCTTGAAGACTAAGTTGTTTTTATCCTCTAAAACACTCATCTACAACTGGTTAACCCGTATATGTGGAGAATAGTGTTGAAGAAAGAGATCGTGCTTGAAGGCGTCGTAGTAAGTGGGCTTGGTGTTGGAGCTAAGTATGTTAGATTATACCGTGAACTATTCATTAAGTACTTAGGAATAGATCCCTATCCCGGAACTCTCAATATAGATGTTGGCCGGGATGTTTCATGGGTTCTCGCAGATATACCAGCTAAGATAATACCTCCCCCATTCCCGGGTTATTCCCCAGTAATAGTTTACCGGGGTAGGATAGATAGTGAGGAAGTATACGTTCTTAAACCATGTATCACAGAGCATGGATGGAATATACTAGAGGTAATTTCAAAACATAAGCTGAGGGAGAAGCTTAAATTACGCGATGGTTCTCTAATAAAACTGGTTATACACAATTACTAGCCCGGCAGGGTTAGGGGGATGAGGGGTGTGTTTTTAATTGGATAAAGAGTTCCTCGATTATAGTAGGAAACTGAGGGATAAATCTATATCCTACGGAATACCGAGTATTGATGAGGAAGAGGGTTTCATCCTATACAGTATAGTCTATACTTACTCGCTCCTAAACGGTAACCACCTAGTTATCGTAGATGCTGGTGCAGGTATTGGATATTCTACATTGTGGCTTGGGAAGGCATTGATCGATTCAGGATGTAACATTTGCCTTGTAGAAGCTGTTGAGAAGAATAAAACATTCGTGGAACAAATACCCGGAAATGTCAAGAAGCATGGATTAGAGGGGCTACCGTTGAATGCTGTGGCTGGTGATGCGGTAGAATATGTGATGAATAAAGATGCTGAGTCGATAGATATATTGTTCGTAGATATCGAGAAGAACAGGTATCCGAAAATACTCGAGGAATCCTACTATAAGATTAAAAGGAAGGGATTCATAATATTCCACAACGCTCTCTTCCCGCCGCCTCCGAGGAAATTATACGAGTTAATCGAGGAATACAGGCTTAAACACACAATTATACCGACAACTGCTGGGCTACTCGTTATTCATAAGTCTTAGCTTCCAACCAAGCAATCGTAGGAGAGCATATAGTCTAATTGATCGATAATCTCTTAAACGCTGTGGAATAACCCCTCTCTCCCTTAGATTATTTATCATCTTAACAGCTTCCTTAATACTCACACCGAACGAGTCCGCGAGCTCGCTGATCGAACGACTCTTAGCAATCTTCTCAAACAATCTCGAATCATTACTCGTCAGCTTCTCCGAGGATATAAAGGCCTCTAGTAAATCTCCTACTAATGACTCAATACTACTACGTATAATCAATTCGAGTTCTTCAGCGTCAACTAGGAAGACATCGCTTAACTGGTAAGCCTTAACTCCTAGTTTTTCAGCGAGTTTTTCAGCGGCTTCATCGCTAAACCCCTTACCAATGATTAATGGTTTACAATTGACTAGTTGGGCATTAGTATAAGCCTGCCTAATACCTGTTACATCAATACTTCCAGCTTTAACTTCTACAGCATAGCAATTCCCATCATTATCAACCGCTACGGCGTCTACTTCTGAAATAGTTATTCCATCAATAACGATCTTCTTACCGGTTTCAATAACCTTATACCCTAACTCCTCTAAAACTCTAAGAGCGATCCTCTCACTACTACGCCAACGCCTGCGCCAACTAATACTCAAAATCGACACGCTCTCACTAAGGAGAATGAGAGTATAAGGTTGTTTAATGGGAAAACAATTTAATGTTTTTATTTGCTCCAGGCTCTTATCAACCACCCGGCGATCCGTGCCATGGGCTGTCCTTCCATATAGCGTCCCATAAGTCTTCCTCGGTGAACGTCTCTAGTTCGGCGATCTTCTTCTCGATGTCCAGTAATAGTTTGTGATGCTTTAATTCGTCTTCGTGTATTGCTGAGAATACTAGTTTGAGCCTTGGATCATCTGTTTCTTGAGCCATTTTACGTGTGAATTCAACCATTTTAGCCTCCATCTCGATATGCTTCCTTATACCCTTCTTAATCTCCTCTAATTCTTCCTCGGTGAGTAGTGGTTGTACCCTTGATAATAATTCCTCTACAGCACTATAGAATATACTATGCTTCTCGCTATCGCTCGCAATACCCTTGATCAAGGCTTCAAGTACAGGGTGTTTAATCTTCTCCGCCAGCTTCCTAAGCTCCTCGGCATATTTTTTCTCCTGAATAGCCATTTCATGAGCAAGCTTCTTGATCTCCTCGATCTCCAACCCGTCAAGACCTCCATATACTACGTGTTCCTAGAAAATAATTATTGTAATATAGGATTAAACGGGTATCGTTCAACCAGTCTTTTTCAACAATAGTATTGCAGCGGGCTCTTTAACCCTGAGGGTTATAGTTTCCCACAGCCTGTATACCTGAAAACCGTTCTCAGGCCCTATATAGTCTAGCCTCGTATCAACACCATACACTATGTCTAAGTACTGCTTACTCGCCGCGACTAGAAGCGCCGTATCGGGATCAAGGCTGTTTAGAACTACTACTTCATCAACAAGCTTCTTAACCCTCTCCAACTCCATCATACCAGTCTTCTCATGAACTTTAACAAGCTCAGCGTATAGTGCAGGATTTAAGAATAACTTATAGGGTGGAACGATCCCGTTCTCGCCCATAGCTTTCAACGCGTTAGCAACGTCTTCAACAGCGCTGCCCGGCTGGGACCAGTCGCTTATGTTTAGTGTTTTTGTTCCTTTGGTGTTTAGCAAGCCTGTAAACTCCCCGGTTCCCATAAGGATCAACTTATCCTCCCCCAAAGCAAAACCAGTAACAGCTTCATAAACCGGAGTCAATAATGATTCATCACCGCTCCTCGATGCCGCCTCGATTAATCTCTGCGGGATCCTGATCATCGTAGAATATTCGTGGAGTAGGAGGGGCTTAACCCTACCCTCAACCTTATCCCATACAAGTACAGCCTCAACTCCAGGCCCCAGCACGGTTACGGGTAGGTGTTTCCTGAATACCCGGTACTTATCCATAAACGATAACGCGTTCTTCAAAGCCTTTCCTATGAAATCACCGCTCTCGCCACCATTATTTTCTCCTTCCCTAGGGGGATCACTGGGAGTCTTAATCCCAGTAAGCTCTTCAACCTCCTCAGCACCAGCCTTCAACTCCTCAACCTGCTCCGGATCAATATTCTTAAGCAATGCTAGGAACTCACCAACATGAGTCTTCTCCTCCCTAGCAATATCTAGGAAAACCCTACGAATCCTCTCATCACCTATCCTCTCAGCAAGCTGCAAATACAGATTAATAGCGTCAAGCTCCGCAATAATAGCCAGCCTCAACGCTTCACCAACACGAGAAGAACTAAACTCCTTACCCGGCAGAGCAAGATCTAGGGGATGCTTACCAAGCATAACCAACACCACAACACTAGAACCGTACAATCAGCATAATACTAGTATAACAACACGCTAAAATAACCTACCACAAAACGATAACACAATAAAGAACAAACTCCAAAATTCAATACACTGTATTGTTGATCTATACCAACCGAACCCGTGGTTCCGCGATGAAGAGGGGCGTGGTTGGGATAAGGATACAGGGTTAACCATAAAATATTTAAACAACCAGGAAAAATAATAACCTCAGTAGCAACCAGAAAGAACTGAAAGTCAACCTAGTGGACCGTAAAGCAGTGGTCTGGATACACGATGACAACTGTAGCAACCAGAAAGAACTGAAAGAATTCATTATAGATTTTTTCTATCTTTTCTCGTATCTTGTCTTCTTCGCTTGTAGCAACCAGAAAGAACTGAAAGGTTGAAGAACGCACTCGGTCGTGGAGGCCGGACCGGTGTTATTCTCCGCGTAGCAACCAGAAAGAACTGAAAGTATTGTTGGTGTTGTTACTGTTTTTACCTGTATTGGTGTTCCGCCTAGGTAGCAACCAGAAAGAACTGAAAGTGGATCCTTCACGGATAGTGAATAATCATAAAGATCTTTGAGTAATTGTAGCAACCAGAAAGAACTGAAAGGATTAGACTTAGCCAACCTCACAAGTGCGAGGATCATTTTCAATCCGGTAGCAACCAGAAAGAACTGAAAGATATTTACGTGGCGTAGAAGCATTGTTCCCGGAGTATTCCTATTCATGTGTAGCAACCAGAAAGAACTGAAAGACGCTATAATTCTCTCGAAGAAGCATTATGGGAGAGAAACGATAGAATACGTAGCAACCAGAAAGAACTGAAAGCTAGAAATCGAGGAAAAACAACGCAGCCTCAAGGAGAAACTCGATAAAGTAGCAACCAGAAAGAACTGAAAGTTGTCGTGGAGTGTTTCGGGGTATTATGATTATTCCGAGAATAACCGTGGGTAGCAACCAGAAAGAACTGAAAGTCTTTTCCTTCTCCTCTTCGATTAAGGATAAATAGTCCAAAAGATCAGTAGCAACCAGAAAGAACTGAAAGATTACATTTATGGGATTGAGGGCCGGGTTATTTGTGGGATTGCTTGAGGGATTTTTAGGAGAATTACCAGGAGTATTGTGGGGAGTATAGTTATTTTTCTATGGGAGAAACGGATCAGTGAGTGCGGGGGGTGGGATTTGAACCCACGCAGGCCTACGCCATCGGGTCCTAAGCCCGACCCCTTTGACCAGGCTCGGGCACCCCCGCTTTTATCGGGGTTGGGGTTTTTCGTTATTCTATTTGATGTTCTTGTTGGGGTTTTATTCTTTATCCATTGTTTCTTCCAATAGTTCTTGGTATGTGTAGTTTAGCGGGTTTTCATTGATTTCTTCTGCTTTCATCGATGCTTTCTCGGCTAGTTTTTCGGGTATGATGTTCTTGGAAGTGTATTCTTCTAGTTCTTCCTCGTCGATTATCCTGGAAGAACCGGTTGGTTCTACGACTACGTCGACTAGTAGGTCGTGGTATTTTATGGTTCCCGGCAGTATTTCTGGGGGTGTGTTTATATTTATGTATGACCCTAGCCACTCTCTTCCTCGGTAGTAGTTGTGGCTGATCCAGTAATCGTTTAATGGGACAACTAATAAGTCCTTATCGCCGGGCTTCTTCTCGAGGCCGAGCCCATCATATACTCCGGGCTTCTTGAAAACCCTTTCTATAACGAGTAAGGCCCGTTCATTTAGAAACTTCTTGAAAACACCCGGCGTTAACTGGGTCCTCTCACCATTTGGGAGTATATGTGTAATCCTTACTACCGGGTAGTTAATCATTTTCTCAATAACATAATCAAGCAGCGCTTCGCTGAGTTGTTCATTATTAATCCTCGGTAACAGCTTCTCAGCGAAATCAACTACTTCTCCATAAGGCCCTCCTATACTTTTAAAACTATGATGACCCCTAATCGTAGGTGTGACGAGAGATCTATAATGATCCAGTCTATACTTAGCAGTACTTGTAAGACCGAGTAAACCTATAAACTCGCCCTCATACAGTGTTACCGGTTCACTAGCATTCCTAGCTTTACCCACGAGTTCTACGAGGATTTCCTTAAGCTTATCAATCTCTGAAACAATCTCGTCATCACCGGCATACTTACTACTACTCCTCAAATGGGCTCCAAGACCCGTTCCTATGAGCTTAGATGCCACGAGGGC
>JALWZC010000057.1 GCA_027002875.1 Desulfurococcales archaeon | reverse complement strand
AAATTGACTATGTTCTAGGTAGGATTTATTAATGCTTGAAAAAAGACTTATTTTAAGATCAGGCACTAGAACTCTTCACTTACTTTCTCTTCTTTATGATGATGAATAATAGTATTGCTGCTAATAGTATGATTGGTAGTATCGGCGGCTCGGGTGCTGGCTGCATGAATACTTGTATGTTTGCTCCACCAGTTACTACTGTGCTTGTTACTCCTGATACTATGTTGTCACCGGCTTGTGCTACGAAGTTGTGTATTCCAACGATTCCCTCGTTTCCTGTTACTGTGTAGTTGAATATTGCTACTCCGTTGTTGTCGGTTGTGTTTGATCCTAGTAGGTATGGTGTACTGTATACCCAGAATGATACCTTGATCCCTGCCGTTGGTACCCAGTTGCCGTTCTCGTCGTATACTTCTACTTTGGTGTAGAAGCTTAGCTTGTCTCCGCGGGATACGAGGCCGTCGTGGTCTAGGTCGTACCATGTCATTGTAGCGTTTACTATCCTTGTGTAGTATAGTACGTGTAGGTTGTATGTTGGCGCTGCTGCTACTTCTAATGGTGTTGTTCCTGTGAAGGTTATTGTTACGTTCTTGCCTGCGTCAGCGTTTGGTACCTGGAACTGGAATGTTACTAGTCCGTCTGTACCAGTTGTTCCTGTATGGGTTGTTGTGTTGTAGTTTAGTGTTACGCTGAGCCCTATTAGCCTGTAGTCTGATTCGCTTCCTAGTAGCCTCATGGTGAAGGTGTGGTTGGCTGCTGGTCCTACGTATAGTTTTCCTTCATCTACTCCCATTGGTAGTGTTACTGGTACTACGCGTCCATAGATCTTTGTGAATCCGTTGGTTGGGTCTAGTGTTACTAGTAGGCTCCAGTTGTACTTTGCTGATTCAGTGTTGAGTGTTGTTACCGGGTATCCTGGTATGTCGAATACCATTGTGTGGTCGTAGTATGGATCGGTGTTGTTCGTCTGTGCTCCCCAGATGAATCCTCCAACGTATTCTGCACCGCTTGCAACCCATACTCTTACGTCGCCGGTTGTTGTTATTCCTAGGACGCTTAACGGTATGTATGCCCTCATCACGCCGTTAGCTGGGTCTACTACTTCTAGTACACCTACAGGCTCAGCGATTACTTTGCCGCCGCTAACTGTTACTAGCCATACTACATAGGATTCTGCTACGCGGCTACCCTCTACCGGTGTTATTACTAGTGCGTGGGTATACTTGACCGGCGTGTTCTCCTTGTAGAAGTTGAGTAGTCCAGCGATCTGTGGGCTTACCGGTGACGATGCGAATCCGAACGCGTAGCTTGATGGTAGCCATAGGTAGCTGTCAACTCCGTCAGTTGTATCGGCTGGGGTTGTGTCTAGTCCTATTACTAGGAATGGCGCTGTTGCGCCCATGCTGTATATTGTCGATAAGTCGTAGTTGTACTGTGCTTCTACTACTAGGTAGTTTCCTGCAATCTTCATTCTTACGTAGAGGTTGTCGGCTGCTCCTGGGTTGGGCAGGTAGTGTGCGTGTCCTCCGCTCCAGTATACCTTGGTGTTCTCGTCTCCAGCTGTGTCCTTGAATAATAGTTCTCCACTACCAATGTATACTCCCGTATCAGTTCCCGTTAGTGTCCATGTTACTGTTGGTAATGTGTTGAATACTGGTATGAACCATGGTCCTTCCGCTGGAGCGTTGTGCGTCTCTGATGGTGCGAAGGTCTCGTTGCCTGCATAGGTTATCTTTAGTATGTAGCCTCCCTCTGGGTATCCTGCTGGCGGTGTTGGTAATGTAATAGTTGTGTCAATGTATCCTGTAGCATTGGTTGTGTAGGTTCCTAGGCTTATCTCATAGCTTGTTAACACGTATACTGGTCTTCCAGCTGCAATGCTTGCGTTGAGATCGTTGATCATGTATACTAGGCTTAATGATAGGTCTGCTACCGATAATGGTAGCTCTGTACCGTTGAGGTATGTTGCGTGTGCTACTACGTGTAGTGTTCCAGCTCCTAGGTCTACTTCTACCTTGTCAATCGTTATTGTCACCGAGTACCCGGTTACGTTTACTGTGAAGCTTGTTAGTAGGTTTCCGTCAACGTATACGTCTACGGTGTGTAGTCCGCGTGTTGAGAATGTTACTCCTAGCCTTGCAATGCCGTTTAGTGCTGTTATTCCACTCGTTATTAATGCGCCTGTGTCGTGGTCTTTTAGCTCTATCCAGTGTCTCTCCTCGTGGTTATCTACTATCAGCGCTACTGGTCCTACTTCTCCGATTGATATATTGTCTGCATGGTAGACTACTGTTACAGTGTTAACGGTTGTCGTTGCCGGTAGGCTTGGCTTACCGGTTGAGTCTAGTGTGAACTCGAAGCCTGTCTCGATCCAGTGGTCGCTGTATGGGAATACATCGTTTGCAACGTTAGCGTCTGTATCGTATACTTCAACGTTGATAGTCCCGGTTACTCCTGCTATATCGTATACTCTTGGCTGTACTGGTGAACCCACCTGAGCAGCAGGGTTCCAGAAGCTTCCGTAATCGGCTGCGAACGTCATTGCCCATACTCTCATCGGCTTACCTAAGAATATTCCTGTTAGGTTCACCTTGTATAGTGGGAAGTAGAACTCTATTGAACCTCCATTATCTAGGCTCTTTACACTTCCATATCTATATGCATAGGTTGTATTAATATACCATAATACTAGTTTATCATCTGACGTTTCGCCGTATCTTATCAATAGGACATAGTCCCATGATAATGCATAGATCTTTCCTGCCTCATCATATGTTCCGGGCATTACATAGCCTAGCCTGTTACCGTATGCTGTATCTTCTAGTATCCAGTAGTTGCTGGTGTCGTTGAATGGGTAGACGTCTATTGCTATCGCTAACCACTTGTGTGGTGATACGTTGCCTGCGAACTCGGCCATTCCATAGATTGTGTAGTTGTCTATTAGTAGCCTTACTTGTTTGATGTCTAGGTCTGCAGGGTGCGGCCAGTTGTATTGTGTACTATACTCTTTCCTCTCATCGCCTGTTGGGTCTGTTATTATCATCTCCATTCCGCTAGCACTTATACCGGGTGTTGTTGCTGGCGGTGTTCCCGTCCAGTCGTTTATGTTTCCATCTACTATCCTTGCAATGTAGTATGGTACGCTTACATAGTCTGCTGAGCCGGAGAATCTCGGTGTTTCGGTTGCTGTAGCGTTGCCCGTGTAGTTTGCTTCGAAGGCTAGGAACTTGGGTGTTCCAAGCTTTGGTACTACCCAGTCATAGGTTGCTATACCATTAGCATCTGTTGTTAGGTTTACGTATACTCCAGCTTCTGTACTGTTTAGTGTTACATTTGCACCGCTTAGCGGATAGTATTTACCGTCCGTGCTGTTGTAATATGTTAGGTTCACAGTGAATCTAACTGTATCTCCGGGAGTTATATAGCCGTTCCCATCGGCGTCATTGACTAGCTCGTATGATAGCGTCAGGTATGATGGGTATATGGGCTCGGCATAGAGTACTAGTTCGTCGCTCTCACCGGATGGTATTAAACCTGTACCGTTGAAGGTTACCTTTAAGTGGTGCTCGCCGACTGGTAGTGATATTGTGAATGTAGCGTCTCCTAACCCGTCCGCCTCGCTCTTCGCGATCACCTTACCGCTTGTAACGTTTACCAGGTTGAATATGAAGTGGCTCATATCGTTGTATAGGCTGTCCCTTGAGTGTATCTTTAGTGTTATTGGAGTATTGGCTGCCACATGGCTTCCATTATCTGGCGTTGGACTGATCCAGTATATGAATACTGCTGATCCTGGATAGATCATGTATCCTGATTGTACCTGTACTGTTAGAGCATAGTCTACGTATCCGTCGCCAACTTCATCCCATGTATTAGGCTCATAGCCTGTTACTGCATCTAGTGCGTCGCTATCGGATATATCGAAGAAGTCCCCTGACTGATCGCCTACACCAGTTATAACTACGAATCTCAACGCATCTCCTGGTGATGGGGCTCCGCCAATAATGTCCCATGGAACAGCTATCTCGATCGTCTCAGTAGTATTGTCTACTGCAAACCATGCATTGCTTGCATCCAATGCGTTGAAGCCGCTATCAGATACTGTTAATGCAGCACTCCAGCTTGTTCCACCGCGGTATGTTCCACTACTGCTTACTGCTGAATTGGATAGGTCTAGTCTGAGAGCGTACTCCCACCTATTATAATATCCGGCCTTTGTATCACTATAACCCGGCAGCCATGACTGCCCGCTTCCACCAGCCTGATCCCTATCAATGGCTATATCTAGTATTGGTGCCCCTGCTACTCCTAGCTTCTGTATATCCTTCATTTTTAGCTCGAAGTAGATGTAGTATTCGTCGATTGTTACCCTGAATTCACTGATATCGCTGACTATTGATGCATTAGCGTATGTTGAGTCTGCATCAGTCCTAGTGTCTCCAAGTGCATCCCTCCATACTAGCTCATTGTTTGATACGTTCCACATGTTGTCGCGTGGTGGTAGTACTCCCACCCAGTCGTCCGGGCTTCCATCAATTTCCCTTATTCCGTAGGTTGTTATTACTGTAGTGTTTTCTACTGCTGGATAACCAGCTGTTTCGTTTCCGGGGTAGGATGCTTTGATTGTGTGGTCTCCTATGTAGATCGGGGCTGTTGTGTTTAGTTCGAAGTATCCCGTGTCATTTGTTGTAGCGTTTGCTATGAAGTTATCGTCGATGTATATTGATACGTTCTCGTTTGCTATCGGCTCCCATGTTCCCGTCTCGTTTTGTTCTAGGTATCCGTATATCTTGATCGGTGTACCTAGGTAGACTGATGATACATTTGTGTATAGGAGTAGTTTGGTGGCTGTAGCTAGTACTCTTAGAGTAGCCGAGCTTGCCTCGGTAGTGTTTGCCGGGTATCCATCATAGGCATCGCTTACTGCCGTGTATACATAGGTTCCCGGCGTAGTCTTAGTTAATCCGTGTAGTGCATAGTAGCCCCACGGGTCAGTGTATCCGCTTGAAAAGTCTACGCCGTTCTCCTTGATCGTTACATGGGCACCAGTTATCGGTAGTCCTAGCTCATCATACATGTGAACCCATAAATCGTAGGTATCACCAGTCTTTATAGTTGTCGGATATACTCCTACTTCTACGAAGGCTTTACTACCATGCTTAACCTCTCCGGTTGTTCCATCGATAACTACTGGTAGGTAGTAGTTTATGACTCCATCGTTTATCTCGTCAATTGTTGCCGCTAACCCGGTTACTGCATCTACTGCGTCGCTATCGATGTCGTTATCCCATGTACCACCGTCACCCTCATTGTTTGAGTATCCTAGAGCGCTCATAACTGTAATGTTAAGGTGTATATCTGATCCGCTTAGAGTTATGCCCAGAGCGCTCCATGATACTCTTAATTCTATAATGCCCTCTGTTAGGTTTACCGCTAGTAACGCGTTGGGATCATCTACGAAGTTCCACGTGTTGTCTACTAGGTAAAAGAATGTTCCCCAGTTGTTCTGTAATCCGGCGACTAATTCTGTTCCACTAGGCGTTGTTCCATCGGCATACTTTCCGGCTAGGTTTACTACTATTTGCCTCTCCCATGCAGCAACCGTGTCTGTCTGGGTTTCTGAGTTTCCAGCGAAGTATGTTTCGCCGCTTCCTGGCGTTGTGTCTATTGCTATTGCTAGGAATGTTGCACCGCCCTGACCGAGTGTTATCTCGCTGGTGTCATTGAATCTTACCATGAAGTATAGGTAGTCTGTGTCGCCGGATATGTGGAACTCTACTATGTCAGCGTACGGTAACCTGTTGTCTCCCTGTGTTCCGGGAGCGTACGGGTCGAGATAGTTGTATGTATCGTTTATCGGGTCTTTCCATATTAGTTCTCCTAATGCGTCGTCAAACCACCAAGTGTTATTGTTGGGTGGAATGCTTGTCGACCAGTCATTCACCTTACCATCTATCGTTTTCGTCGACGTAATATAAATTGGTGTTGTCTTAGCTGCTGATGCTAGGGGGATTGAGGGTGTTAGGCTTAGGATGAATAGTGCTAGGAGTATTAAGCTTAGTGTTCTCGACATAGGGTACTCACCCTATAAGGGGCCCCGCTGGTATGGGGGCTCCGTATTGATATAGATATGTCTTGTCCTTATATATTTTTATTTCAATCTTTGCTTCAATTATTTAATTGTTTGTTTAAACTCCTTGTATATACAAATATGGTGGTTTTTGGTAAATATATAGCAAACACTCGGTTTACCTTATACGCGCTATCGTCTAAGTGGAAAATGGTTTTGTATACGTATTGTAATTTACACATTATGAATTTACAAATACAAGTATTTAGTTCGTATGAGTAGATATATATATAGAAGTCTAGGTGCTGAGTGGAGGTGTTGTAGTGGTGGGCGATGTTAGGATTTATTCGGTTAAGATCCCTGTTCCTGAGGGTGTTAATGTGATTATTGGTCGTAGCCACTTCATTAAGACTGTCGAAGATGTTTATGAAGCACTTGTTACTAGTGTTCCGGGTATAAGGTTTGGCTTCGCGTTTAACGAGGCTAGTGGTAAGAGGCTTGTGCGTTGGGAGGCAAATGATGAAGAGTTGAAGAAGCTTGCTATTGATTCCGCGTTGAAGATCGGTGCTGGGCATACTTTTGTACTCTACATTAGGAATGCTTACCCGATAAACATATTAAACACCTTGAAGCATGTACAAGAGATCGTTGATCTGTATGTTGCAACCGGTAACCCCGTCGAAGTAGTTATCGCTGAGACTGAGCAGGGGAGGGCTATTATAGGAGTCGTAGACGGCTATCCACCACTCGGCGTTGAGGGAGAGGAGGATCGTAGGGAGCGCTACGAGTTCCTTAGAAGAATCGGGTATAAAAAATAGGTTTAAAAACTAGCTAGCCCTTCTAATGCTCTTCTTCTTTTTCCAGGCATTTATTGTATTCTTCTAGCGCTAGTTTTGAAGCAGTCTTATAGTCTGCCGGTGTTATTGCTTGTACTAGGTATCCCCTACTAGAATCCCCGTTTTTTAATAGTATGTATATGTATTTACCTGCAACCCTCATTACTAGGACGTAGCATTCCTCATCCTCGTCTTCAAGGATGGTCTCATAATTGTATTTTCTAAGGTGGTCTAGGAGTATCCATGCATCCCTACCCCTGACTGGTTCTCCGAGGAATAAGTCTCCAGCCTTCTCCGGCCCTAATAGTATCACTATGCTTACTAGTATATCTTCTCCATTCATCCTCGACATCCACTAATATATGACTTGTTATTCCTGGTATTCTACGTCTGAGTCTTTGATCGTATTGGTTATTTCCGCGTAGACCGTGTCTCCTACTACTTTGACTATTCTCGCTTTAACCTTTGATCCAAGGCTTGCATTATACACTATAACGGTTTTACCACGGTAGCTCGATATACCGCGTCCCTTCTCGTCGACATCCCTTATCGTAACAGTTATCTCCTGCCCCTTCCTTAATCCTTCTTCTCTAGGTACCTGTATTCGCGGGTACACGCTGAATCGCTGTACCTCGCTTGTATAAGGATTCCATCTATGCTTACGTGCTCGATGCCTAGCCACGTACTCATCCCTTAACTCATACTAATTCACATTTCTCGTTGACAATCATATATGGAGGTATAACCATTTATAACGGTTATGCCCAGATACTTGTTCAACATGACCCTATAGGGAAAAGTAGAGTGGTGGATTAATAATGGTTCAATACCTTGATTTTCTAAGACAGATTGTTAATGCGAAGCTCGCCGAAGCTGCTAAGAAGAATAAAAATATCGTATTGATTATTGACGAGGTCCGTAAATTGATTGCTAAAGCCGAGAACAAGTATCATTTCTCAA
Organism: Desulfurococcales archaeon; assembly: GCA_027002875.1. Classification (GTDB taxonomy): domain Archaea; phylum Thermoproteota; class Thermoprotei_A; order Sulfolobales; family Desulfurococcaceae; genus WAON01. Next base: position 12,026 of record JALWZC010000057.1, on the reverse strand, counting down.
TCTACGGTGGTAACCCTGAGAAACTAGTGGATTATCTTGATAGTGAAGACTTCGAACTACTCGTCAACGTGTTTAAGTCTGGTAACGCTGTGGATGTATTGATTGATATCCTCGAGGAAACTAGGAAGAATTACGGCTCGATACCGGGGCTTAGCGAGAAGATCGACGAGAAGATCAAGGAGATACGTTCAAAGATTGTTAGAGGTGCTTGAAGAAATGAGGGGACTAGTATTTTTCGACTGCGACGGAGTATTGACTAGGGATGATAGTAGCTGGAGGGTTCTACACGAATACTTTGGTAGTAGGGATAACACGTACTTCGCCCAGCTCTACAAGCGGGGAATTATTAGTTATCTAGACTGGATGAAGATCGATGTAGCATTAATGATCCACAGTTACGGTAAACCTATTAGGAGGGAGGAAGTTGTTAAGGCACTATCGAGTATCGAGGTTAGGCCTGAGGCAAGCCTTGTTGTTAAGGAGCTTAAGCGTAGGGGTTTCTACGTCGGCGTGATCAGCAGTGGGGTTGACCTGCTCGTAAAACGCGTGTGTAGAGAAGTTGGTAGTGACATTTGCCTATATAACGAGCTTATGTTTGTTAACGATGAACTAGTACCAGGAGGTAAGCCATGGGTTCCACTACACTTAAAACCCTATATTATCGAGAAAACAGCTTCCTCGCTAGGAGTAGGGCTACGAGACGTTGTTTATGTTGGAGATAGTAGCTGGGATATTCAAGTATTTGAAAAAGTAGGCTTGTCCATAGCCGTTGAGCCCTGCGGCGAAGCATGTAGCTACGCAGATCATACCGTAAAAAATCTGTGGGAAATACTGGGTATTCTTGAAAAGAGGCCCCAGCTCTTTTAATCCTTCTTCTTAATGATCCCGACTAGCTTCTCCGCTAGTGTTTCGGGCTTAATGTCCTTAAATAATATCTTTTTAGTCCTACTCCTCCATCCATAGACTATCTCGATCCTTGATGATGATATCCTAGTATTCCTGGATAGATACCTTATTAGTGAAGCATTAGCTCTCCCCTGTACTGGGGGCTCAGTTGTGTAGAATACTAGTTCTCCCCCCTCTACGACTAGCTCCTCGCGATCACTGTTGGGTTTTACATATACTGTTATCTCCGGCCCCTTGCTTGTTTCTTCAATAAACTTTTCTATTTCTTCGATCAACTTATTCATAGTTCAAGGCACCTCCACATCGTATTCATACATGTCGCCGATTAATACTGTATTCTTGGGAGAATTATACCCTTCCTCCTAAGCAGTACTATTTTCATGGCTAGTTTCTCCTGGTGGATCCATTGCCCGTAGGCTTTACCCATTCCTATAATTTTTGATAGTTTCTTCTTAATCCATCCCGGCACTCTTCCGGGTTCCGCATAGGCGTATGGTGTTCCTGGTAGTGGGAGGAATACGTGTAAATGTATCCGGGCCCCCATGGAGACTAGTTTCTCGATAGACTTAATTGTTTCTTCTAAGTCTTCCCGGGTCTCTCCGGGTAGTCCGAAGATGTAGTCTACGTCTGGGATAAACCCGTATTCTACAGCGTTTTTCACAGCATCGTAGACGTCTTCTATCGTGTGTTTCCTACCGATTAACTCTAATAACCTATTACTACCAGTCTGCGCGCCCAGTATTATCTCCCTGTTTGAAACGTATTTTCTCAGTAGTCTAGCTGCTTCCCTTGTTAAGTGCTCGGGGCGTACTTCGCTTGGAAATGTTCCGTAGAATATCCTCATACCATGATTTTCAACGAATTCTCTATAGATCCTTGATAGTAATTCTTCGACTAGTTCAAGCCTTGGCTCCCTCTCCTCCCCCATCAACCCGTAGGCTAGGCTGTCGGGTGATATAAACCTTATATCCCTTAACCCCTGCATAGCCATGTATCTAGTATAATATATGATGTTATCTATACTCCTATGTCTAAGGCTGAAACCGTGCATATAGCTTACTTGACAATACTTACAGCCGTAGGGGCAGCCTCGGGTTATTTCTATTGGGTTAAACATGTATCTCCAATAGGGGTATGGAGGGTAATCGTCAAGGTTTACGGGTTTCCTCCTACCAGTAAAGAAGGGTTTACCGTCGATTATCGTATACAACCCCTTAACGCTAAGTGGGTCTCCACCGCTAGCTATAGTATTTACTAGGTCTGGAAGAGTTCCCTCCCCCTCGCCAATTACAGCGTACTTAAAGCCTAAGCTAAACAATGTTCCCAGAGGATCCCCGGTTGCATGCGGACCTCCCGCAACCGTTATAGCTCCTAATCCCCCAGCCTTGGAATTCAGAGCAATAATGTACTCTAGGAAGGAATCATCAGCGAGCATATATGTTAGTAGGCTTATACCTATTATTAAACGATCGTATTTCTCCCTAAGCCTTCCCAATAAGTCGAATACAATACTTGGTTTTTCAATTACGAGTATCGATGCATCCGCATCTCGATCAAGCACTGCCGTCAAGGCATTAACACTATACTTTGTCTGCGGAGTTTTAATTAGTAATACCGCTACCTTAGCCAATTTACCCCCAACATGTACTGCTTAGCCATGATCCCGTTGAGTAACTACTAAGTATTCATAACACATTATATAAGGGTCTATTATTCATGTTTATGCTTAGCTAGACGTAACCAAAAATATATGTGAAACACGGGCACTATAAATAAGATTAGTATAGAATAGGGTGCTTGTGGAGGAGATCGATAGATGAGCAATATAAACCTTACACCGGAGGAGATCGAGTATTTTAGCAAGAAGATAAGGCTGAGAGTCCTCCACGAAGATGACGATATAGTGTTGATGACTGCTCCCAACGAGGATCAATTAATGGATATAATCTATGAATTAATCAGTGAAAAACCCATGAATCTACGAGAAATCCACGCTATCCTATCAGGGATCGCTAGCGAGGATAAGATCAGGCATGCTCTAATGCTTTTGACGGAGAAGAAACTAGCAGTATTAAGACCCGACGGTAGATACTCGGCGACGCCCGGTCTCTGAAAAGAGTTATCCCATGCAGGTTATTCTTTTCTCCTTTTCCCCTCTCCTTTTCCTCATAATATCTAATAGATAGTATAGTGCTTCCTCAAGGTCCATTGCAATCCTTTCCACACCAACTGATCTAAGGCATTCAGCCCTCTCCCTACTAAAAGCCACCCCTATGAATTCCACCCCTGTTTTCAAACTACTAATATAGTCCTGCCTGTAGTCGCCGATATATACAGCCTCGCAGGGAGTTACACCCCATTTTTTAAGAATTACCTTTATCAGCCATGCCTTACCGAATAATTCCTCCTCAACACCGCCCATTACCTCGAGATCGTATAATGTGTAGACTTCGTCTATATACTCGTCTAGGCCATGCCGCCTAAGCTCTAGCCATATATTCAGAGGATGGTTCTCTCTACCAGAAACTATTATTTTCAATAAGCCCATCATCGAAGTATATAATAGGAACCTATAAGCACCGCGCACGGGTATACCGGTCATAGACCTATATACTTTCCTAAAATATTTCCAGAAATCAACCTTAGAAACCCCCCGAGGTATTAGTTCGTCAAGCCTATGCTCGATGAGTAACCTATAAAAATAATCAAAAACAACCGGTTCGCCCCCATACTTTTTAACAGCCGTATTCACAGCGTCGTAGAAGTCATAAATACTATTCATAAGCGTCAAGTCATAATCTAAGAGAACTATCCTAATAGTATTCAATAGTCTACACTCTCCAAGAACAATTCATTTATTTGGTCAGTTTCGGGAGATTCCACATAGTGGTAGTCGGTATTCGGCAAATTCATCATCCCGAATATATGATAATAAATGATGAGGGGATATATGGGTTGAGCTTACATATATGCATTATTGATCTGGTTAGTAGAGAACTAGTATGTGATGCGCCGAATACCCGGGTAGTTACTAGTGGAGAAGAGTTAATCTTTGAAGAAGCCCCTGGTAACGTATTTATAGTTAGGACAAACAGTGGATTTAGGAGCATTTGCAGCGGTTCCGAATTCGCCGGGTTCTTCGTATGGGGTGCTAGCTCCTACACGGTATGGATCCCGGGTATTAATAAAGTGTCTTGCTGGGCGGTTAGGGGAGGATTTAAAAGGATTTGTATGAATACCTATCTGATCGACAGCGTCAAAACTACTCCGCCATGCTATCTAGTCGATAAGCTCTCAACCCTATACATGCTCCCAGTAATTATTACATCAAATGCTAAGCCTAGAGGAGGGGAGTGGAAATATAATATTTTAAGCCTAGGCAAAGATTGTTATTTAGATGCTATATATGATTCAATCGAGAAATACACTATTTACCACGGTTTAAATACTCCTATACTATCAAAGATAATAGCCAAAATCATAACCTCACAAACAATATCCAACAAACTAGTTGAAACACTGAGAAAGTCACTGGAGAACAACGCCCTAATTATTAATAGCATTGATAAAGACATTTACAGTCTTAAACTAAATGAACAATTAACAATTACATTAATTAAAGGAAAATTATTAATTGAGGAGGAATAAACTTGACTGAAACCTTTTACGTCGACATGCACTGTCATTGTCCGGATTACGGATTGGGTATTATTAGAGAATACCTCGATAATAACTATGTAATAGTTAGTGTATCGGAAGACTGGGATACTATTAATAAAAACCTCGAATACAAACGATCACTAGGTAGAAACTTCTACATCTGCCTCGGGATACATCCCTGGGTTATTCATAAGCACAGTGTTAACGATGTTGATAAGATTGTAGAACTAGCATTGAAGAACGATGTAGATTGTATAGGTGAAGTAGGTCTTGATAAAATATTTGTTCCTAAAACGTTTAATAAACAACTAGTATTCTTTAAAAAATTCCTCGAAGCAGCACGGGAATACGATTTCCTACTAAACCTCCACACACCGGGTACTTGGGAAACCGTGTATAACCAACTCGTAAAATACGATATTAGAAGAGCTTATTTCCACTGGTACACTGGTCCTTTGAGACTATTAGAATCTATTAGAGCCTCCGGCTACTTCATAGGGGCTAATCCTGCTTGGCGTATACAGGATAAACACCGAAGAATACTTGAAGAAGCCCCGCTGGAGATGCTGCTGACCGAGAGCGATGCACCCTATCGTTACAAGAACATTGTTCTCAGCCCTGGAATGATACCGGAAACAGTAGAGTATCTTGCAAAGACGCGGGGTATTGAAGTTGAAAATGTGAGAAAGTACTTAATCGGTAATGCTAAAAAACTATTAGGTTTCAGCTAATGCTGTGGAAACCCCCTTCCCTAATGGGATTTGTTCTTCGGGTACAACAGTGAATACGAGCTTTGTTCCACGATTAAATACTGTAACTTCATATTCATCGGTTTTAACAGTTATATTCCTCGGAGACTTATAGCCTAGCTGTTTAACAATCGTATTGATGACTCTAAAAGCGTCATAGCCTAGTTTTAACGCGTTAAATAATTCCTCCTTAGTCATCGATAACGGCGCTGAGTATCCTAGGACTTTCCCATCCATCGATACTACCGCTACAGCGAAACCATAATCCATTTCCTACACCATTAAAGTATGTATAGCTCTACAAGATGAATCGCTACGGATAATCTATTAAAAGATGAGAGAAGGGTGTTAATGTATTATATTATTCAAGTGTTGAAACGATATATGTGATAGATATAAAAGAGTATTACAGGGCTTACCTTACTCGTATCATGTGCCACCGAGACTTATTAGAGCCTATTAGAGTATGGTTTAAATACATATGCATATATGTGTTTTTAATGGGATAAATATATGGGGTGATGAAATATGGAGATCGAGTTTGGTTTACCGTATTTTGAGGAAGAAGGTGTTAAGCAGGAGTTTAGGATAAAGAGGCGGAACTATACTTGGAATGGGAGAGTTTTCAGTAGGAGGAATACAACGATACCAGTAAGTCAACTACAAGAAGTTATTAATGAGTCTATTAAAGATGCTAGCAGAGGCTTTACGTATGTAAAGATTGGAAATATTACTGGTTACAAGTACCGGGTGGAGTTAAGGAAGGAAGAATGGAATTATATGAATATATCTAGTGTTGAAATAAAAGTCTATGACCGGGAAGGCGAAGAAAAAATATCTATTTGGATTAACCCAACCTAGATCTTTTCTATGAGCTCTTTAATTTCCTCAAGTACTGCTATTTTCTCCTTTATTTTATTAATTAGTTCTTCATAGCTACTCGTTTTCTCCTCTAAACGCCTCTTTTCCTCTTCAAGTGTCTTAATCTTCTCTTCGAGCTCGGCGATCTTCTGTTTTAGCATACCGTTCTCTTCCTGGTACTGTTTAAGCTTCTTCTCGAGTTCTCTAGCCTTTTCCTCGTATTGCCTTAGTTTTTCTTCCAAATCCTTCCTGATCTTCTCTAGGTCTTGTATCTTCATAGCCATTTCTTTCGGTACTTTAATGAAGGGTACTACGATTTTTAGTTCTCCTTTCTTGAGTTTTTCATATGTTTGTATTACTAGTTTCCCGGCCTTTGTTTTACCGTTTAAGTGCGCCCTTATCATGGTTTCACTTCTACCTACCTCCTCCGCTATCTGGCTAATAGTGTATCCTGCTTTCTGCCGTGCTAAAGCTGCTGCAGCAACTGCTAAGCTATCAACCCATGTAGCCCTCTCAACGGGATCCCTTATCAGCTCTAAAACTTCCGGACTATATAATGTCGCAATTATAAGAGCCATTTCTAACTGCTGAATCTCTCTCTTACCCGTTGGCCTCAGCGGTATCCTGGACAGGTCTATTGTTATTTCCTCAGTCATATCTAGTTTTTTCTCTTCGGCCTCACTCATTAATCCCACCTCTAAACACTATTATTCATTACCAGAAATAGTATTATTTTTGGACATATTTATTATTATCCTTAATCTTGTCCAAACATTTATAAAAAGTATCGAGAACTGATTAATGTTTCCAATCCTTTAAAAACCATGTATAGAGTAGTGTCCTATTGAAGGAGAGTGGTTGTTTTGGCCGGGTCTAAATGTCCATGGTATATGAATAAGGTTTGCTATAGTCCTAAGACTATTAGCGAGTATGGGTCTCCCAGCCCTATTCCCGTCAGTAACGGTTATTGTTTATCCGATAATTATAGGGAGTGCCCCTATTACGTAGAATCCAGCGGTGGAGAAGAGAAAGGGGAGGGTTTTCTTAAATCTCTAGGAATCGAAGTTAAGGAAGGCTATTATCAGCCTATACATGTTATACCATGTAGTACACGCAGCGAGTGTCCATTCTTCAAACTACGTAAGGAGAACGGTATCTGCGTAGCCTACTGTGCAGCTACTGAGAGATATATTACGAAATCCAAGGTTTGGAAATGCGTTGAGCTCTGGAAGGATTGCCCATTTTATAAGGTTGGATTAGAAGTTCTGAAAACCTAGAATCTCCTCTTTCCCTACTAATCCCCTACTAGCCCCCTTGCCTCCGTCGAGAATACTGGTCTGTCCTGCTAGTAATATCAGTTGTACAATCGATTCTAGATCGGGTATTTTATCGAAGTATACCGGGCTAAAATCATTTATCAAAATATATGGATACTCTGCTTCTTCATCGGGTATTGACTGATAAAACACTGTTAACCCGTAGCGTTTTTCAATGATCGATACGGCGTATTCGACTATCTCCTTAATGATACCAGCTTCATCCGAGTTATTATGGAAGAATACGAGATAGATATCCAAACTAATACACCCTCTATCAGTAACTCCTCAACAAGAAGAATTAGTAGTATTTACTTTTTAAAGACTCAAGCTTATCATGTTAGGCACTGATCTATTCCCCTGATCTCCACTCTAATACCTCCATGCTGGAATATCGATGATACCCCTTCTCGGCTCACACATATATTCACACTTATCCCTTCCGCCTGTTCTTGTAGTTGTAGCGCTACGAGCCGCCCCATTTCTCTACCGTATATTATCGGTGACAACTCTAAGTATAGCCTCCTAGCTGTTTTAGTCATTCTCTGTATCCATTCCAACGGTAAATCCGGCCTTACGATCTTTGTTTGCGCTAGTAAGACTATTGAATTACTATATCTAGGATTAGCTATTACCCTTCTCAAGAGACTATTCGGCTCCGGAGAGCTATCAATGAGGAGTATTGTTTTTACATCGAGGATCTTATAAAGTATACTAATCGGCTTATGACGAATCTCATAAAAATAGATCCTCGAAAAACAAACACCCAGCTTACAATGATCGATTAATGTTTTAAGAACCATTGGATAACTAACAACCCTTCTAGCCATAATAACATACTTCCACTCTTCGGCAACAATATCGAGAAAGTCCCTTAAAATCCCTGTTCTACTAGTTAAAGTGTAAACAACTCCAAATCCAGAAACATTGAAATATAGTAGCGTTGGTGTTAATGACATACATTACCGCCGTATAGCCACGTTATATAGTATAATTTTCATTGATGCCAAATATAAATACAGTGAATTCAGCAATCCATGTTTTATTCTGATAAGATTATGCTCTCTATAATTTTTTCTCTGCGAAGATAGTATAGGCCTAGTATGATCGGCGTATAGTACAATATGATCCTAGTCAATAATACGACATTAGGTGGTAGGACAAGTGATAAGCCGTACTCGGCACTAATAGATCCCCCGGGAGTCGGTATTGATGATAACGCGTTACTAAATAAGTATCCTATAATCGAGTCAACTAACCCTTTAAACGAGAAACCGTAACCGTAGGATAAATATATGAAGAACCCCGTTAACCCGAAGAGGGCCTGATAGGTTAGCGTTAAGAGGATTACGATCAACTTATCTACTAGTCGCATTTTATCCGTTGTTTCTCTAAATGCTTTTACAAATTCTCCGTATCCACTGTATATTTTTTCATGTTTACGTATATAATTCAATACAAACTTGACAAATCTATTTAGCGGAGGCTTGATCGAATCCGGTTCCACCAAATTCTTCATAACATAGTAGAATGTTAACCAGAATACTATGTTTCCAATAGCTATTATTAAAACAAGGATTGATAGAGGCCATGCATAGATTATAAATCCCAGTGCGATGACGTTAACCGTCAGTATATCATATATCGGCTCAATTATAACTATTGAAAAATACCTTGAAAACTTAGAGTTCAGCTTAAATGATAGATAATAAGCTCTAGCCGGTTCACCACCGATTCCCGAGGGGGTTATATAGGCCATGAATCCCCCGAGAATCCTTGCCTTAAAATAGTCAGTTATTGGTAGAAGCTTCTCCCGGCCATCTAGTGTTTTGTGTAGTATTCTTAACCTATAACCTGATACAAGCCATCCCATGATGCAAGACACTATTCCGGCTAACACATAATATGGGTAAGATGGAAGCTCGATGTTTCTAACCATTACAATCATATATATGATTATAACGGCAGTAGCGAATCCCGTGCTAAACGCTATGGTTCTCCCAGTAATTCTCCGATCCACCAAGTTCTCCACTACTCCCCCACGGCCAGTCTCCAATATTTCTCGATCGTTTTAATGCTAATAGCACCCATCCGTATGACTCGATAACCCGAACCTGTTAGCTCTATAACTGTAGACGGAACCCCGATTGGTGAAGGCCCCTGATCAATGTATAGATCAACCCCTCTACCAAGCTGTCTATAAGCGTCGAACATCTTCCTTGGAGACTCATATCCCGATATGTTAGCACTAGTACCGGTTATAAAACCGTTGTTTTCCTCAGCGATCCTCCTTACCAGGGGGGCTGCTGGAACCCTGAAACCGATCATTCTACTAGGCGATACATATTTCGAGAACAACGGTTTCTCAACCATCATTATAATAGTTACCGGGCCCGGCCATAAGTATCCTAAAAGTTTCCTAATTCCACCATCTACACCAGTAGCTTCGACAACTTTTTCTATACTAGATGCTAGTACTGGTAATGGTTTATCCAGAGGTCTCTCCTTAACCCGGTAAACGCGGAGGACGCATTCATCCCTAAATGGATCTGCTAATAACCCGTATAACGTATCGGTAGCAGCTACGATTAAACCACATTTCCTTAATACCCGGACTGCTTCAGACACAATACTCTCCCTAGCCTCGTGAAACCACGCCCTTAAGACGCTGGGCAAGAATCATCACACACCAATACTTTTTATCCCTCGGGAAGAGTCAAGTATTTAAAGCATTATCAAGAATTCATTGAAGGAGCATATGTGTATAAATAAGTATGGTCGATAGTGACCGGTGTTGAGGGATGGGTTTTTAGTTATAGCGAGGAGAAAATCGAGTCTATGCGTGTTGATAGGAGGCAGCTACGAGAGATTATAAAGGAGCTTAAGAAGTGGAGTGCTCCAGCTACAGTCCTATTAAGCCTATACATTCCTCCCGGTAGGCCTGTTAGTGATGTATTGAATATGTTGCGGCAGGAATTATCAATTACCGATAACATCAAGTTGAAGAAGACGCGGAACGCTGTACAGCGGGCTTTATCAGCGGCTATTGAGAGGCTTAGCAAGATACCAAAGATCCCCGATAACGGGTTAGCATTGTTCTGCGGCGAGGACATGAATACCGGTGACTTCATATGCTTAATGTTTATACCGCCTGAAAAAGTACCAGTATACTTCTACCGGACTGATAAGCACTTCCACACCGAGTTCCTCGAAGACATGGTTCTCGAAAGCAACCTTATAGGCTTGATACTCGTTGAGAGGGATGCTGCAACCATAGGGTTACTCAAGGGTAGTAGGCTTGAAGTACTCGAGGAGCTCGAGGATTATATTCCGGGTAAGCACCACCGTGGAGGACAGAGCCAGCGGAGATTCGATAGGATCATCGAGCAGATGGTTACGGAGTTCTATAAGCGTGTTGGAGAACATGCTAAAAGGCACTTCCTACCACTACTCGAGCAGGGCAAGCTTAAAGCAATCCTACTCGGAGGACCGGCTTACAGTAAATACGATTTCCTAGAAGGAGATTACCTGGACTACAGGCTGAAAAAGATCGTGTTACCGAGGCTTATAGACGTCGGCTACCAGGGAGAAGTAGGGCTTAGAGAGATGGTTATGAAAGCCAGTGATATACTGAAAGAGCAGGAATACGTTGATGCTTTGAGGGCTGTTGAAGAATTCAAGCTCCACCTGGCTAAAGATGACGGGTTAATAGTTTATGGTGAAAACGAGGTTAAACAAGCCCTTGACATGGGTGCTGTTAAAACACTGATAATAGACGAGGATAGGCCCGATGCACACCACTGGGCCGAATATGCTAAGAAGCGTGGTGCTAAACCAGTATTCCTGAGCGATGACATACCCGAGGGAGCATGGATCAAGAAGACTTTCGGGGGCTTAGTAGGCATATTAAGATATAGGATAAGCTAACCTCTCCTATGTGAAAGAATGTAGAGGATATATGCGTATAAGGTATAACCAACTATATCCGCAACAACCCTAACAGCATTTATACTCGCAGTTAACTCCACGATACGTGTATTAGGGTTTACAACTACTATGTTATACATCTCAGCACTACATCTCCAAATAAATACTGGAATATACGATGATAATACAATGAAGGCTAATGAAGTAATACTCGACATCAACGATGATGATAACCCAATTATAAAACTTCTTCTAACCTCCTTGCTAATAGTATATGGAATTGCAAATACCATTACATATATGCTAGTGATACCCAGCATTATAGTCGCGACCGCTGAATAGTTTACGTATAGGCGGGGATCTACAATCCTCGAAGAATATAGTACGACGATATAACCAGCCATTAGTAATACCGTTATAATTGCTATGGGAAGAATAGAATATTTAATATCTTTAAGTAATAATTCCCTTAAACTCCTATATCCCCCAATCTCTACTCTATAAAACGATGTAATTGGAAGTATTGATAAGATTCTGTAATCAAATAATAGAATATAAACAATAATTCCAAACATTATAATGTCTCTATTCACATAAGGATTAGTAT
>JALWZC010000056.1:14841-20145 GCA_027002875.1 Desulfurococcales archaeon | reverse complement strand
ATATTATAGCATTTCCATCTTGAGAAATATCCTTCTATATTATTTATTTCGGAGCATTTGTTGTCCTCGGAATTACTAGGAATTATGGATTTTATGAATTCTCCTATCTTTCCTGGATTTTTTATTATCTGATCGATGAATCTCTCTTGATCCCTAACACCGTAGAATCCTTGTCTGAAAATTTTTAGATAGTCTTTTTCCTTTATTAAGTTATTAATTTCTTCGATCTTATTTCTAACAATATCCTTTTCGACTTTGTTATTTGTTATTAAGTCTAAGAGTTCATCCGTTTTTGCTTTAAGGGTTTCTACTAGTTGAATATATTTTTGGAGGTCCTCGTTTACGGTGGTTCTATTCCTTTGATCAGATATGAATGATCGTAGTTTATTATACTCTTCCTGTATAAGGGATTCAAGAGTTGACAAGTTCTTTCACTAGTAATGTTTGCTATGTATTAATAGGCTGTTTTAATTAAAATAGGTTTCGCTATTCTTGTAGTCCTTGTTCCCATATGTATTTTATTACTTCATCGTGTCCGGGTATGTCGTGGCTTCCTAGCCGTGTTGTTTTTAGTGCTGCTACCGCGTTTGCGTAGATTACTGCTTTTCTCAGCGTGTATCCCCTTGTAAGTCCTAAGAGTAGTCCTGCCGCGAAGGCGTCTCCTGCCCCTGTTGTGTCTACTACTTTTTCGACTGGGAAGGCTGGTAGGTCTATTGTCTTGTTTGTTGTCTTATTGTACACGTATACTCCCTCGGGCCCCCTCTTCACAACTATGATTTCCGGCCCATAACCCGCTATGATTCTTGCTGCTTCCCTATAGTCCTCTCTTCCCGTTAGGTTTCTAGCTTCATGCTTGTTAACCAGTACTATGTCTACATGTCTTAGCAGCTCCTTGAAGTATTCTACGCCCTTCATGCTAAGCCTCCTACCAGGGTCCCATGATACTATAGCCTTGTGTTTCTCAGCGTAAACTGCTGCCTTGATCGATGTGTCTGGCCTCAGGCTTGCTATGTGGACTGCTTTAGCCCTCTTGATCAAGTGCTCATCTATTTCATGGGGCTCGAGCTTTTCAGCAGCCCCTTTATACCCGTACATTATGATCTTGCCGTTCCTATCGATTATCACCACGGTAAACCCCGTATCCCCCAGGCAGACCTTGACCCCGCTAACATCTATCTTCTCCCTCATCAACTCGTCAATGATCAGCCTGCCGAAGCCGTCTAGTCCAACCTTAAGTATAACGCCCGCCTTACCCCCAAGCCTAGAGACGTCTATTGCGACGTTAGCTGCTGAACCACCAACGCTCCGGGTCTGCCGAATAATGCTTGCCTCCTCGTCGGGGCCGACGAACCTGTCAACTATAAACCTTATATCAACTAATCCATGCCCAACAGCTAGAACATCGATATCCTTCCCGGTCAAGCCTATCAACCATGAAACAATCCTATATCGGGCAACCCTTAAATAATGATTAACAATTATTAAACATGATACCGTAATGCAATAAATAACTATATGGGTGCCGGTGGGAGATTGATTCGTTCTTCAATCATAATATTATTAGTCCTCTTTTCAGCATCCACCGTGGGGTTAAGCGTTTACACGAGCCTAAACTCCCCCGATCACACCACGAATATTACGGGGGAAGGAAACTCCTTCACCTTGGAGGATCCGATCGGTGATGACAACGGCGGGGGCCCCATCACTTACCCTACAAATAGTGTTTTCCAGCCCGGAGTCTTCGATCTAACGGGGTTCAAAGTATCCTACAACGATACAACTATAACCTTCAAAGTATACCTTCGAAACCTCGGGGGAAATCCCTGGAATGGTAGTAATGGTTTCAGCCTACAATACGTGCAGATCTACATTAGGGATCCGGGTTGGAGCGGTGAATATAATACTAGTAGTGCAGGGTTAAACGTCGAAGTCAAGCCTGGTTGGAGCATTGTACTACTAGTCAATGGCGGGTGGGGGAGCGATCCCCTGCCGGAGGGAGAGCAGCCGGCAATATATGACTCGGCCTGGAACCTACTAGCCGTTAACAATAATGGATTATACATATACGCTAATGAATCCGAGAATTCTATAACGATAACCGTCGACCGCTCGAAGCTACCGTTAAACACTGATCCCAGTAGCTGGTACTACCTAGTAGCACTAGCAGGATACGACGGCTACGGACCATTAAGGGTTAGAACAGTAACAGCTGAGGGCGGTGAATGGAACTTCGGCGGTGGAGCGGACTGCGCCGTTAAAAACGGGATCCAGCCATACATTATAGATCTATTATCACCTAACCCTGCCGACCAACCAGCAATGCTTAACAGCTTCTACTGCGGCGAGAATAGACCCGCTACCGTTTCGCCCTTGAAGCCCGAGTCGAAGAATACCCTCTATGTTCTCAACGATCCATTGGGGGATGATAAAGGACCCGGAAACTACACTTATCCAATGAACCCCGTGTTTCAGCCTGGAGTATTTGATATTGAAAGCGTAGAGTTCTACACGATGAACGGCTACGTATACATTAACGTTACGATGAATAACCTCGGAGACAACCCGTGGAAGGCTCCAAACAATTACTGCCTCCAGTATCTCCAGTTATACATACTACCCTACAATGAATCAACAGGGACAAATACAACGCTGGGAATAAACACGCTGGTATATCCAGGGTGGAAATACCTAGTCGTAGCGGGTCCAGGCTATAACCCACCCATAATACCTAATGGGCAGTATAGTGGAGTCTACATATACAGTGGTAACGTGATCACTCCGATAGCTGATCAAGGCGATCCATCGAAGATATACACCTATACAGTTAACAACACGAACTCGGTGATCATAAGGCTAGACCCCAATCTAATACCCGGAATAACAGATCAAAACACGAGGATCCTACTAGTAGTAGCGGGATACGATGGATACCAGCCCGATAAGGTTAGAAAAATAAATACAACAGCGTCAGAATGGACTTTCGGAGGAGGGAGCCCGACAGCGCTTAGAGCGGGTGTAGAGCCCAGGGTAATAGACGCCTTATACCCATCCCCAGATACACAGCATAATTTCCTAAGCAGTTACGACCCACTACAGGGGAGACTAGCGGTAATGGGGATGATGTATCTAAACGGAACAGTAATCCAACCACCAGCACCCGGCCAGCCCGGAAAAACAACTACGACTCCCCCGCCAACAACTACGACGCCTCAACCAACAACGACAACTCCAACACCAACAACTACCACCCCATCAACTACTACGACACCAACTACCACCACGACAACGCCAACAACTACGACCGGACAAGCAGGGGGAGGAAAGACGACTACTCCTGCAGGGACAATCACCACTTCGACACCGGGAGCAACAACTAGTAAAGGAGCAAGTACATCTCCAACCACTACAACTGGGGGAGTTGTGGGTTATCCTCCGCCAAAAACTACTACTGGCGGTAGCGGCGGCGTCTCCGTGGTCCTCATAGTATCTATCGCCGTATCAGCTGCATTGATTATCGTTGCAATAGTGATAATTTATACTCGTAGAAAAACCACGTTGTAGAGGAACCGGTGAAAAAGCTATTTCTCCAGGTATTTTTTAACAGCTTCCTCCGGCTCAAGGTCCTCGTGTACTACTCCGATGACCGCTTTCATCATACCAGTGGGGTTTTTGTGCTGGAAAACGTTTCTACCAACAACAACTCCCCTACCACCAGCTTCCAAAACGTTCTTAACATCTCTCAGGAAGTCTACCTCTTTCTCTCTCCGCGGCCCTCCGCTCATTAGTACGGGTACTCCGCTAGCTGCTTCTACTACTTGTTTGAAGGTTTCAAGGCTTCCAGTATAGTAGGTTTTTATCAAGTCGGCGCCGGATTCTGCAGCTGCTCTCGCACCATATCTAACTATTTCAACATCGTACCTGTTAGGTATTGCCGGGCCTCTCGGGTAGGCTAGTTGTAGGCATGGTAGCCCGTAGGATTCGGCCTCGTTCCTAACCGCGAACCATTGCTGGAGCATCCTATCCTCATACTGGCTCCCCCAGTAGACTGTTGCAGCTACAGCATCAGCTCCCAACGCTACTGCTTCCTCGACGTAGCCGAATACTGATTGTAGAAGCCTCTCATCCCGGGGCCTTAGATTAGTCTTGGAAGTAACCTTTATGATTAATGCCGTCTTATTACCCCATAAGTCCCACGTAATCCTAGCTATTCCGGGAAGCATCATTATAGCGTCAACACCAGCCTCAACAACCTTCCCAATAATCACCCTAGGATCAACATGCTCCGGTGGAAAATCGCTGGGACCATGCTCAACTCCATGATCAAAAGCAAACACTACAGCCCGGCCATCACTCTTAAGAATCCTAGACAACCTAACACTCTTACCAACCATGTTATAAGTCAGATGCAATTTATCCACCGCTTCGTTGTTTACAACCGATTATTAAACATTTACTTTAACATAGATTAGTAGTATTGACTGTTTAATTAAGCCTTTTCCATACCCGCGGAATACATCTAGACGAATTTAAAAACTTTACTTTTTAAAGCCAAACAGGCTTTATTAACAAAAAAATAAATATCATACAAGCAAAAATACAAATATGAGGTGAAGTGAAATTATGAAGATCGGACTCTTCTATTTGATTACTCTTATAGTACTACTGACTGTACCGGCGATCTCAGTAAGCAACTTCGCGTATGGTGATCATCAGTATTCTCTACAGCCTACCACTGATAATGGTATGTTAGTAATAGCTAATGGCAGAGCCGAATATGGCAGATATTGGCGATGGTTCCCTCCAGGATACGTTGATAAGCCGCAATTAATGGCTGAATCAATCAATGTATTTATGCATTGGGGGGACGAGATCTCGAATCTCTATACTAGCCGAGGTAAATCAGTCTATAAATTATATTCTTATAATTGGATAAGCCAGCATTCAAGTAGTACTTATAACGATCTTGAAGATACGATTTATGATAAAATTGACGAGTATTCATATCATTGGGATCTGATCTTAATGATAGGTCATGCTAATCCTTTTGCTTGGGAGGCTTATTACTGGAATCATAACCACGTAACATATTATACTACTGGTTGGCTTATACCAGATAATAATAATTGGGCGCCGTCCACTAGTGACGTAATAGCATCAATATATGCAAGCGATGTAAGGAATGAGCTAAGCGATAATAGTTGGTATTATTTACCTCATATTGTCTTCATGATTGGATGTGATTCTTTAGATAAACTAACAGAAGAGGGTGGATGGGCTTGGGGATACCGCTTATCCGCTCAGGAC
>JALWZC010000056.1:0-14831 GCA_027002875.1 Desulfurococcales archaeon | reverse complement strand
TTATAGTGGAGACTGGATCCTCAGAGGTATTGTGGGTTTTCAGGGTCCCGTGTATTATAACTGGCTGACAGGTGATTTTCAAGCCGCAAACTTGGCCAAGAAAATGATCGAATATATGAATAACGGATATTCAGCTATAACGGCATTCAAAAAAGCTTCTCAGGATACAGGATTTCCCTATAAGATATACCAGTCACCAACCTCATCTAGCATTGGAGAAAATAACGGGGACTCGTATGCTGTATATATAGGTGATGATGCTTGGCAGGATCCGAGCAACAAAGATGTCGCTTTAAGAACAAGTTTAGATTTTATGAAGACGTATATGCCTAAAATGTATAGCCTCGTAGTAAACGAGTCTGTGAGCCCTGTTATAACGGATAAATCGGACAGATGGTATGCAGAGCTTATTGATAGGCCAGTGTATAGTGTTTACTGGAAAATCCCCTACAATCCTCCTAAGTACGGGAATGTGACGTATATCTTTGAAGTAGACATGACGATTATCGTGGACAATGGCGCTGGGATCGTGGAGAGCGTATCGTTGATAGGATCGATATACGAGAACCCGAAGCTACTTGAACAATATACACAGGAAGACCTGTTAAAAATGGAGAATGAAGTAGGTGAATACATGAGTAGTGATATAGGTATACTTGAAACATACGCTTTAAACCAGCTAAATAATACGCCCAGCATTATTAGTCTTAAACTCGTGAATAATGATACGCAGAATAAAATATACTATATCATGCAGAACAAGCTTAATGCACCAATATACGTTAATGAAACCTTCTACATCCACCCATTAACCATTGAAATCATAAATACTGGTAGGTCCTTCATGTATGAAAACCAAATACCATATTTAGCAAAATACATGGATCAGCTGGGAAGTCTAAGTGGGAATATTATAAGCTATAATGAAGCCTCCAAGATATTCAATAAAACACTAGCAACAATGAATGGGAAATACGAGGTAAAACGCAACCTAACACTAATAATCCTCATAGACCCCGGCACGCATAGAGTAACACCCTACTACTTCAGCGAGGTCAACGGATTAAAGGGAAGAGAGTTTATATTCATAAACGCCTACACTGGAAAAGTAAAAACATTCTCACTAGACGAAGCATACCTACACCTCCTACCAAGGGATGACAATGTAAAGACCCTAGAGCTAACCGCGTTATTCACAGTTACGGCGATAGTAGTAGTCCTAGCAGTCTACTACGGTTTAAGAGCGGGGAGGAAACAAAAATAACATATTTTTCGCGTAAATATCTTTTCCTTTACTTAGATTAAGGATATATTGAATCATAAATAGAAAAATGTATAGGGAATAGGGGGGGTTTGGTTTAATTTGGGAGGAGCGATTTTCGATAAGAAGAGTTTCCTTAAAATGCTTGAAGAGGATGAAGAATTTAGACTCGCTGTTGCGGCTAAGATAGGCTTGTTAGAGATTCTTAAGAAACTAGAAGAACATGACCGGAAATTTAATGAGATACTCGAAGAATTACGGAAACATAGGATGAAGCTAGAGGAGCATGATAGGAAGTTTGATGAAATCGAGGCTGAGATCAGGAGGATCTGGGAAGAGCTTAGGAAGCATAGTGAAATATTAGAGCAGCATAGCAAGATGCTTGAACAGTATAGTAAAATACTCGAGCAACATACTGAGATGCTTGAAAAACATACGAGAATACTCGAACAGCATACACGCATGCTAGGCTCCCTGGACAGCAATATTGGTGCTTTAACCGAAGCAACACTATCCCGTTTTATAAGGGATGACTTACTGGATGAGATTAGGCTCCGCGGCGAAAGCTTGTTTATATTAAGAGGATGCACTTGATAAACAGCTATGAGGTAGACTTATACATTGAAACAGATAAAACGATCTATATCGTAGAGGTTAAGACTAGGCCCAGCATAGAAGATATAGGCAAACTACTAAGGATAAAGGAGTACTTGAAGGATAAGATGTCCAAGCCTGTTAAACTGATCCTTGCAACCCTTAAAGCTAAGACTACTATGGATGTATTAAGTGAAGCTAGGAGGGCTGGGATTGAATTAATTGCTTACTAGAAACTCTATTGTTCTACTCTATGCTTCTTCCATGTATTGAGATTCTTGTTTTGGATAGGTAATTTATTCCGCGGCGCGTAATATATTGTTGTATACCCCGGTATCCATATACGCCTATTGGAATGGTGGCTAGTGATGCGTGTTTACCCTCTGGCTTTTGATTCTATGGGTGTTCGTAGCCAGGCTACGCTTGTAAAGATCGGTAATAAGAGGATCGTGCTGGATCCGGGCGTAGCGTTAGCTCCTAAAAGGTATGGTTTACCGCCTAGTAGGGAGGAGTTGAGGGCTCTAGAACTTGCACGGGATATTATTATGAGGGCCTGCCGCCGAGCCGAGCTAATAGTTGTTACGCATTACCACTACGACCACCACCCATACCCGGATGATAACGAGCTATATGAAGCCTGCTTCAAAGACAAGATCGTGTATGCTAAGCACCACGCCGAGGAAGTAACTGATTCAGCCAGGAAGAGGGGTAGGAAGTTCGAAGACATTATCAAAAGCCTAGCAAAGAAGATCGAGTGGGCTGACGGTAAAAGCATAGAGTACGGTAAAGCCTACATAGAATTCTCACCACCAGTATGGCACGGAGCCCCGGGCAGTAAGGTTGGGAGAGTTATAATGGTCTATATCGAGCATGGAAGGGATAGCTTCCTATACGGTAGTGATGCCCAAAACCTAGCTGATCCAGAGGCTTTGAAGTGGGTACTAGAGAAAAACCCTAAGATGATCATAATCGACGGGTATCCGACGATACTAGTTGGCTGGAGGGTTTCAAAGAAATCATATACGGAGAGTATCGAGAACGTTAAGAAAGTTATTACCGATACCGATGCAAAAATAATAATCCTTGACCACCACATAGTAAGAGATAAAAAATTCAAGGAGAAGATCAAGGAACTAGTCGAGCTAGCCGAACAGCATGGGAAGAAACTGGTAACAGCAGCGGAATACTACGGTTTAGAAAACCTAACACTAGAAGCTTGGAGGAAGGAGCTGCATCAGGGTAAGATGAAGGTGGATGTTGACGGGTATTATAAGAAGCTGATGGAGAAGATCAAGTTTTGACATTATGATTATTTCTTAATGAATAGTTCCGGCGAATCAGTTACTATACCGTCTACGCCTATCTCTCTGAGTTTCCTATAAGTTTCTAGATCGTTTATAGTCCATGATAAAACCTTTAAGCCAGCATCGTGGAACTCATCTACCAGCTCCTTACTCGTAAGGCTTAAATGTATAGATACCATGTCTGCTTCAGCATCGAGAGCTATCCGGGCCATGTTTATCGCGAGGATATTTATCGATGCGATCAAAACGTATCTATGGCCAGCAAGTTCCCTGAAACGCTTAAGGACGGGGTGTAGTTCACTCGTAATATATACTCCACCCCTATACCCGGTCTCTTCTACTAGTTTAATGATCTCCTCCTCCACCCCGAGCTGTTTAACATCGATCATAACATCAGCCTTACCATTGAGATACTCGAATATATCCCTAAGCTTTAACGGATGTAGTAGGGGGTCTCGGTAGAAGAAGTGGTAGTCTATCCAAGCCATAATTTTCCCTGCAAGACTAGGCCTTCTAACAGTGCTCGGCCCGTGTAATGCGTAGAATTCACCGTTGATCCTCCTAGCATCAACCTCGATAACCGGAGTCCCTGCTTTCAAGTATCTATTGATGATCCTCCAAGTATTCCCGCGATGACCTACTATTAGCAAAACCCTTCACTTCAAAACATTAACGCTTAATAATTATGGTAATAGTTTATCCAGCCCTAATAATCCTAACACGGTTATTACCAGATAATATTATATCGGTTTAAAACAAACAAGATTATAATAGAGCAAGAGGAGTATCCACGGGATCAATGGGTTGCCGCTAGAGGGTATAGCTGATCTACCACTGCATAAGGGCCATGTACCGGTATGGCTTCTCCACATTATGGAGAGGCTTGCATCAGCGATTATAGAGTTATTGATCAACGAGTACGGGCCAGGCGGAGTCGTTCAGAGGTTCTCCAACCCTTTATGGTTCCAAGCATTCAACAATATAATCGGGATGGACTGGGATAGCAGTGGCTCGACAACAGTTACAACCGGCGTATTGAAGACTATTACTTGGAGACACCCTGAGTGGGGCCTATTAGTATTAGGGGGTAAGGGAGCAAATGCTAGGAGGGTTCCCGAAGAACTTGAACGGGCTGTTGAAGCCCTAAACCTACCAAACAGTAAGGCGGAAGAGTTAGAAAAGGCTTCAAGGCTCACAGCTAAGATTGATTCAGCACTACTACAAGACGGCTACACGCTCTACCACCACTCACTAATAGTATCAAGCGATGGAACATGGAGTATTATACAGCAGGGTATGAACACGGAGAAAAAGATGGCTCGTAGATACCACTGGTTCGAGACAAGTAACTATTATAATGAACCACATAGAGCAGTATCAGGCTGGAGGGAGAATATTGTTTTAAACATGGTTGCTGGGGAGAGCAGGCAGGCTAGGAAGACGATCCTAGATCTTTCAAGGGAGAAGCCCGGTAAACTAGTAAGCCTCATCGGGGAAGCGCTGCGAATAGTTAAGGGTAGTAGGGGGATCATGGAGTACCTAACACCAACCAAGACCGGGAAAATCATAAAGGTTCCAGGGGAGAGGATGATCCTCTACAAGCCCCTAAGGATAGATCAAGGCTTGATAGAGAGGCTGCGCAGACTCTACGAAGCACAGCCGGGTAGCATGGATGAACTATTATTAACACCCGGAATAGGCCCGAAGACTATAAGGGCACTAGTACTAGTAAGCGACCTAATATACAACGAGCCACCATCAACCCAGGACCCTGTAAACATTCCATACGATCCATTCATATATGCCTACGCAATCGGTGGGAAAGACGGAGTACCCTACCCGGTGAATAAGAAGGAAGCAGAAAAGGTAATCAATATACTTGAATCAATAATCCAGGAAGCCAGAGTCGGTAGGAGGGAGAAAATTATAGCATTGAAAAACCTATATAAAATGAAACAAAAATATTTTATATCAATCCTTCATGAAACAAACTCCCCCGATAATAAAGGATGAATTGCTCAGCCAAATACATAAGCTATAAGCGAACTCCACGACACGAATGGACGAATTCAATACCCTAATGAAGCGTTCTAATAGATTTTAGAAGCATAGCATTTCTATCATCAAAAGGAATATTATGACTTGGCCGTGTTCCCTTTAGAATATGCTCTTCGACTCCATGCGGAGGCTGTTTTATTGAGGCTCGGCTATGATTATCCACGCACGTATAGTATGAGGAAGGGACATGTTATTTATAGAGAGATGTAGAAATGTATCGTAGGATATCTAAGCTCATCGGGATCGACTAGATCCATTTCTTGCGTTTAAAGTAGACTAGTTCCCCAATTGCTATAGCGGCCATTGCTAGGAGTACGGCTGGGTAGGCGTAGGGGTTTTGTAGTTCGGGCATGTATTTAAAGTTCATACCGTAGATTCCTGCTATTAGGGTTAGAGGTAGGAATATTGCTGAGATAACTGTTAGTTTAGTAACGATCTTATTGGTTTTATCGCTTATCAGTGTAAAATATAGTGTGAAGGCTTGTGCTATCCGGTCTATACTGGTGCTATACATGTTTTCCAGCATTACTGCTTCGTCACCTAGATCCTTCAAGTCAGGGTATATTCTCTCTAATCGGTGAAGGCTATATATTACTCCGTGAACTCCTCGGTGGAGGCGGCTTGCACGGCTGTAGAGCCTATAGATGGGTATAGGCATTGATCCCTTCCTAAGCAGTGTATCGATGTTCTTCTCTATCTCCCCGTCAAGGCTCGATAACTCCTCGTGGTAGTGGGCTATGAGGCCCTTATAGATGCCTTGTAAAACATCAACTGGGTCGTCGGGCATAGCATCAGCAACGATCTCCGATATCTCGCCTAAGACGTTCTTCAATTGTTGTGAGCTATAGGATTCGACGCGGTTCTCGATTATTTCTATACAGAACCTGTAGACTCCGCTACCAGTACCGACGGGGAAAACTATGAGCGGGTGGGGTTTAGCTGTGTAATGGAATGTTTTACGGCACTTACCCGGTACCTCGTAGTGATGCGTCCAGACTGGGTTACTACACTTATCCAGCTCTTCTACAACCTGTTTACCCCTTTCAACACAGAAACCGGTATTCAAAACCCTACACCATTAAAGGCTAGACTATCTGGCTCCAAATACTCAGTATCTCCTCTAATTCATCCTTGTTTATCCGGGAAACAGCTACACCAGCGTGTACGATCACATATTCTCCCGGCTTTAAGTCTTCTATTGCCGATATAACTTCTCTAATAACGCCGCCCATACGGACTTTAACGATTAATAATTCCCCCTCCCTACGGGTCTCCAATACTTCTGCCGGTATTCCTAGGCACAATTCCAACCATCCCCTATTTCTCAGCATATTCTGGGTAGGTTTAACGGGTTTGGCTGTAGAATCGTTTTTCCCCCGACTTCTGTTTCAACAATAACCCTCCCCCTAATAATAGGGTTCTCGGGCTTTAGTATTTCACCTATAACGACGGCTTCCTTTTCACCGTGGTCATGCAGGGCTTCAAGTACTTCACTCGTCTTCGAGGGATCAGCAACTATTACTGCAACCCCTTCCGATGCAACGTTTAATGGATCGATCCCTAGCGCGTCTAGGAACATTCTAACCTCCTCTCTAACCGGTACCCGTGATCTATGTATTAATACAGCTAGATCCCTCCCATATACTAGTTCATTCAATACGACGCTCAGCCCTCCACGTGTAGGATCCCTAGCGGCGTGTATATGATCCCTATACTCCTCGATAACCGGTAGGACAGTTTTCACAAGGGGTTTTGAATCGCTATGGAGACCCGGTGCTTCCTCGAGCATACCCATCTGTGCAGCGAGGATCGTTGCTCCATGCTCAGCTATTGGGCCAGTTACTATAACTTTATCCCCCGGCCGTGGATCATTGATTAAGGGCTTCTTCGACAACCCTATCCCCGTACCCGAGATTACTACTCCGTCGAGGCTCCCCCTAGGCATTACCTTGAAGTCTCCGCCGATCAATGCAACGTTGTTCTCCTTTAAAACTAGTGTCATTGAATCAATTATCTTCTCTAAATCCCTTCTTGGGAAACCTTCCTCTACTATTAATCCATCCATAAAGGCTATGGGGCGAGCGTTCATAACCACTAGATCGTTCAGTACACCGCTAGCGGCAAGGTGGCCTATGTCTCCGCCGGGGAAGAATAGTGGTTTAACAGTGTAGTTATCCGTTGATACAACTAGGTATTCTTCATCGCTTATCTTAAGAGTTGATCCATCCTCTAAAACGTCGAGTCCGGAGCCATTAAGCGCACTCCATAGCTCCCGGGGCATACGGGAGACTATTAGTTTCTCAATAACCTCCCGGGTCTCGAACCCGCCGGCTCCATGTATACTTGTAATCTTGCGGCCGATCAATACTCCCCGTACCATAACCGTTCTACGTGCTAGTATCATAATTAATAGTCCTAAAACCTATTATCACCTACTCCCAGTCTTAGCCTTAATGTACTCGATGTACTGGGAGAGTGCTGAAACTACATCCATAACCGATCTAGTGCCTTTCTCGGTAATAGTTACCAGTACCCTGGGCCTATCACCAATAACATAAGTAGTCTTAACCAACCCCTCCTGCTCCAGCTTCTTCAAATGACTCCATAGGTTACCCGGTGATAGGTTGAGGTCTACGAGGAGATCGCTAAACAATGCTTTACCGTGGACTAGTAGGTATAGCATAATAGCTAGCCTCGCCGGGGCTCGGAAACCCTTCTCGCCAAGCATCTCCATTAATTGCCGGAGCAGTTCCTCCACTTCCCGGGTACACCATGATGCTAGTTTTACTTGAGGGCTCTCAGCAGGTTGACCATTCCAAGTCCGAGGTAGGCTGTTGCTGCTAGTGATAATGCTAGGAAGGATTCCCCCGCGATCCCCCAGCCGATCATTATTAGAAAGTATTCTCCAAGGGCTCCGATAAAGAATATCGACACTAGTAGTGCATCAATGATTAAACCCCGGGTTCCAAGAGCTCTAATAGCGTATAAGACCCCCATATTCCCCAGGCCTAATAGTATTAGGAACCCTATAGTCCATGCTCCAGGACTGTGTACGTAGTAGAAGGGTAGGGGGTATAGGGCTCCACCAATAATCCATGCGAGAACTGCTACGATATTAGCCTTCCTAAGCTCCCTCTTATCACTCTTAGCTAGTACAACACTAATGTTCCGAGGCCATGAACGAATATTTATGAGGTATAATCCGGTGAACCAGTAGGCTAGGAAGAAAGCGATCTTGTACGGGCTCGAGGGCCAGCATAAGCCGAATACCGGGAGGCTCATCAATATACTTATGATCATTATCCATATAGCCCATGCAAAATAGATCAAGGCAACACGGGCATAGTAAGCCCTAACCATCGATGAAGAAAGCCTATCAAAGGCTTCAACGAACTCTCTAAGCTCAGCCGCCAGCTCACCCAAACCTACAGCACCATAACCCATCATCAAATTATACTATTAACACTAGGCTAGTTATTGATGAAAACGTTTTTCTGCAGTACAAAACATCCATTCATTATTAATATTTTAATCATAAAAACAATATTAACAGTACCTTGTAGAGGAGCAGTTGTTTTGCCCGAGATCATAGAAGCTAGGGGGATCGTTAAGAAGTATGGTGGTAAATACGCTCTCAGAGGAGTAGACCTCGTCATCGAGGAGCCTATGACTTATGCACTCTTAGGCCCTAACGGTGCTGGTAAAACAACTCTTCTAACAATAATACTGGGCATAGCATCGCCGACGAGCGGTACAGTGAGGATTATGGGAAGGGATCCTAGGGATCCAGGTGTTAGGTCTAGGATCGGTTATGTATCGCAGGAATACGGCTTATACGAGTTACTAAACGGTTGGGAGAATGCGTTACTATACGCTAGACTATACGGGGTACCCACGGGGGAGGCTAGGGAGAGAATACTGAAACTAGCCGATAAACTAGGCATTAAGGAAGCATTGAAACGCAGAGTATCAAGTTATAGCGGTGGTATGAAGGAGAAGCTAAGCTTAATCATAGGATTCATCCATGACCCGGAAATACTAGTCCTCGACGAGCCTACTACCGGGATGGACCCGGGGTCGAGGAGGACTGTATGGGAACTGATCATGGAGGAGAAGAGGAAGGGGAAAACTATTCTATTATCAACCCACTATATGGAGGAAGCCGATACGCTGGCGGATCGTGTTGGAATAATAGATTCGGGGAAGATCATTGCTGAAGGATCGCCCGAGGAGCTTAAGACGAAGTATGGGCCTAGATCAGTGATCGAGGTCGGAGTTGAAGACGGGGTTAACCCCGAAGCCCTAAAGGAGCTCGAATCCCGGGTGGAGAAAGTACTTGTTAGTAATGATAGACTCCGGGTATATGTCGAGGACCCCGACGAATACGTGCCGATCGTAACCAACATCCTCTACAGATACGGGGTTAGGATTAGGAGGCTCATCGTAGAGAAGCCTACTCTAGAAGACGTACTCCTGAGATTAACGGGTAGGAGGTTGGAGGGTTGAAGCGTAGCCTAGCCCTCATGGTTTCAGAGGTTAAGTATACTTTTAGGGACAAAATGATTATCTTCTGGCTTATAGCATGGCCTGTATTCTGGGTTCTTATGAGCGCATTCATATTCGTACCGCCCGGTGCAGGGCAGCCTATTACCCTCGATGTCGGTGTTTTAAACCTCGACGACTCCAATATAACGCTTAACGGCTCACTACTGGTAAGGATCCTTTCAATGGTAGTGTATAACGGCACGAAGATCTTCAACATACACAACTACACTTCAAGGCAAGCCTTGATCGATGATTTAAGGAAGGGGAGGATCGATGCTGGAATAATAATACCCAGAGGCTTTGGGCGGAATGCTACTATGAGTGTAGCGAAGCTGGAAGTGTTGATTGGTGCTAGGAGCCTCTACAGCGCCTCGATCACTAGCGGAGTCCTTAAAGGCTTTATAGGAGAGTTTTCAAGGAGGATCGGGGTAAGGAGGACTTTAACACTATACAACTACACCGTGTATTATATCAGCAGGTTCTCGGGAAACTATACTAATACAACCAATAGTAACATGACAGGCTTCCTGAGATTCTACAAGGAATACATGATCGGGATAGCAGTGCCGATCAATGCATCCTTCAAAGACGTGAGGCCTCCGGGGCTTGAGACCCGGGAGACTATACTTGGATGGATAACTATTGGAGCAATAGGCATGGTCGCATTATACACTGGCCTGGCCTATGGCGCATCAATACTAGCATCCGAGAAGGAAGCTGGTGTTTTGAAGAGGCTAATAGCAACCCCTCTCCGCGAGGAGGAGTATTTAGCTGCGCATTCTTTAGCGATGATGGTTGAACTAGGGGTTGCGAGTATTGTTATAATTATTACCGGTGTTTACGGTACGGGTGCTAGGATTATATTTGACCCATTAAACCCCCTGCACTGGCTTGCAGCAGGCTTATTATTAGTCGCGGCTCTACAGACGTTCTCGATTGGTGCGATAATGGCTCCATTAGCGAAGACTTCTAAGAGCGCTACTGGTATGGGTACTTCAATCGGTTTAATACTAGCATTCCTAGCCGGTATATGGTTCCCGGAATCGATGCTCCCCCCATCGCTGAGGCCGTTAGCGGAGTATTTCCCCGTTACATGGACTATTAAAGCAATAAGACAAATACTCGTCTACGATGCAGGCTGGAACGATATATCGTGGCTCGTTATCGGGTCAACCGTCTCCCTGATAGCATTATACGTAGCAGCATGGTTCATATTGTTGAAATTATTGAAGAAATACCTTGAAGGCTAAACGGTTTCCTAAAAACACAGTTTAATCAATATATCCTAGGGCTCTAAGCCGCTCCTTAACCTTCTCCTCATCCTCTGGACTAAGCTCTTCTCCAGTCTCGCCGGATTCTACTAGTTGTTCCAGGACGAACCTTATGAACTCCTCAATATCTGTGAACCCAGCGTTATCTGCTTCCTCCTTTATCTTATCGTAGAGGCTCTTCGGGATCGTGATCTTTACCTCGACTTTCTCCTCACCCATACCGGTACGCCTCCCTTCTAATCCCTTTTCTAGTGTACGAAGGGGTCTTTAAAGCTTAGGATCACTCTTGCTACTTCGGGCCTCATCATGTATTCTGGAGGTATCTTGCCCTCCCTGATCATACTTCTAATCTTAGTACCGCTAATCTTTACACGGTACTCTTCGCTGTGTGGGCATATCTTCTCATTAACCATTCCACCACATTTCTTGCAGTAGAAGGCTTCCCTTATGAATAACGGGGTTATCCCTAGATCCGGGAACTCATCGAAGATCTCCCATGCTTCGTATGGTCCATAATAGTCTCCTACTCCAGCATGATCTCTTCCTACAATGAAGTGTGTTGCTCCGAAGTTTTTACGGACAATTGCGTGGTGTATAGCCTCCCTAGGCCCTGCATAGTTCATATTCATAAGGAGCCCGGCCAATACAACTACGTCCTTTGGATAGTAGTATTTTATCAATGCTTCATAAGCTGCAAATATAACTTCATCCCTGTAATCACCCGGCTTCTTCCAACCGATCAATGGGTGTATGAGTAATCCATCAGTAAATGTTAACGCGGCTTTCTGCACATATTCATGCCCCCTATGAGGTACATTCCTTGTCTGAAAAGCTACTATAGTCCTCCACTTCTTCTCTCGAAATAGTACCCTTGTCTCAATAGGCCACAGTATCCTGTTCTCGAGTGGATGGCTTGGTTCTCTTAGTAGGTCTATTTCTCCCCCAACTAGTAGTTCTTTCCTATGATACGTCTTAGCTACTCCGGGATGGTTTTTATCGGTCGTCTTGTAGACTTGTCTAGCGTACTCTTTCTTATCCCACCCGTAGATCTCCTCGATCCTCATAACGGCTACGATTTCTCCATTGTATTTTAATGCTAAGTCATCACCCTCTTTAACACTGCTGATCTCCTCTGGATCTACGTCTAGTGTTACGGGTATAGTCCATGGTAGATCATTGCTGAGTCTCATGTCATACAATACGTGTAGGTAATCTTCTTGAACCATGAAGCCTTCTAGTGGGCTAAAGGCTCCATACGCGATATCCATTAGATCGATCAGTCTCTCATAGCTGATCTCAATGCTAGGGAGCTCCCCTGCTTCCCTGAGTAATGCTTCCCTGCGCTTACCGGTTAATACGCGGTTAACGAGTCTACCGCCATGGGGGCGGGGGATCAATCCATAACACCTCCTAGTTTAAATGCTAGATGTAGCCTAGCCTCCTAAGCTTCTCGATAATCTTCTCTTTATCCTCCTCGGTAAAGGGCTCGGAGTATTTCTCTTCTTCATGCCTAGCAACTATTTCTCTGAGAACATATGTAACATATTGGGATACGCTTGTGAAACCGGTATCCTTTATCAAGTCCTTGATCCTATTGTATAGTGTTGTCGGTATTGATACGGTTGTATACTTACCCCTCTTCTCCTCATTCATGGACAGCGTCACCCTTATAATTAAACCTTCTTAATTAAATATAATTAATGTGTGTATTATAAGGATTTACCTATTACCAGCATGTGGTGTATTAGTTATGGGTGGAGAGGTTAAGTGCCTGGATAAAGGCTTCGTAGTATGGTTCACCGGTTTACCGGGAAGCGGTAAGACAACCCTAGCTACAAGACTTGCAGGAATCCTCCGAAGTAAGGGTTACCGCGTAGAAGTAATTGATGGAGACTGGGCCCGTAAAACGGTTAGTCTAGGAGCAGGTTACACGAGGGAGGAGCGTAGAATACACCTACACAGGATCGCATGGGTCTCGAGGCTACTGGCGAGGAATGGCATAATAGTTCTCTGCAGCTTCGTATCACCATATAACGATGTTAGGAGGATGATCAGGGAGATCGTTGAGGAAGAAGCACCCTTCATACTAGTCTACGTTAAGTGCCCGTTAGAAGAGTGTATTAAGAGGGATCCTAAGGGGTTGTATAAGAAAGCTCTTAGAGGGGAGATAAAGCATTTCACTGGTATAAGTGATCCATTCGAGGAACCGGAAAACCCAGAGCTGATCGTTGACACTGTTGAAAACACAGTTGAAGAAAACGTTTCCAAAATACTAGAATACCTTAGAAGCAAAGGGTTTATCGGTGAAGACCCCTAGCGTTGAAATCCTCCTAACACGTTATATTCACCCATAAACAATAAGTATTAAACACGTAGCTGGAGGCGCATCTTTATGCGTAGAGCACTCGTAATAGGCCTAGACTGTGCACCGCCAAGGATACTCTATGATGAATTAATAGATGAACTACCAGTCCTAGGAGGACTGCTGAGGGAATCACACCGATACATTATGCGTAGTAGCCACCCACCAATAACAATACCCGCATGGATGGTTATGGCTACTGGTAAGACTCCCGGAGAGCTTGGAATATATGGTTTCAGGCATCGTAGGATTGGTAGCTATGATGAAATGTACATCGCTAACTCTAAGATGATTAGGGAGGAGCCTATATGGAATACGCTTGGAAAGAAAGGATTTAACAGTATAATTACCGGCTTCCCACCGACATATCCACCAAGGCCTATTAAGGGATACTTGATCAGCGACTTCATAACGCCAGACCATACTAAGAACTATACATGGCCTCCATGGCTAAAAAAAGAGATCGAGGAGAAGTTTGGACCATACATATTCGACGTATTATTCAGAACCCATGACAGAGACCGGGTAAAACGCGAGCTATGGAAGATGACTGAGCAGCACTTCAAAGTAATCAACTACTTATTAACGACTAAGAAGTGGGACTTCGCATGGTTCGTGGAAATAGGTACTGATCGATTGCATCACGCCTTCTGGAAGTACTGGGACCCAAAACACCCGAAGCACGAGCCCGGTAATAAGTACCAGGACGTTATACCGGAATACTACAAGCTGATCGATAAATATGTTGGGGAATTACTCGAGAAAATACCAAGGGACACCCTAGTATTCATAGTTTCAGATCATGGAGCGAAGGCTATGAAGGGAGCCTTCGTGATAAATCAGTGGCTGATCGATAATGGATACCTAAAACTAAAACACCAGCCCGAGAAGCCGGGGCAAGACTTGAAGCCAGGCATGATCGACTGGGAGCACACGAAGGCTTGGGCTTGGGGAGGATATTATTCAAGAGTATTCCTAAACATTAAAGGTAGAGAACCCAAGGGCATAGTAGACCCGGAAGATGTACCGGGGTTAATCGAAGAGCTGAAAAGAGAGATTGGAAAGATTAAGGGGGCAAGCGGGGAGGAGTGGAAAAACATGATCTACAGGCCGAGCGAACTATATCCAGTAGTTAAGGGAGATCCGCCGGACCTCATGGTATACCTAGACGACCTAGCATGGAGGCCTGCCGGAACACTGGGGTGGGAGACCTACTACCTAGAAGAAAACGATAAAGGCCCCGACGATGCAGTACACGACTGGTACGGAGTCTTCGCAGTACACGACCCCGAGGAAACCATCCAGCCCGGAGATGAGGGCCTAATACAGATACATGAGATCAAAAATATTATATTAAATCACATTTTATTGAAATAATGGGATATAATTAATTGCCTCTTATATCTGGAAGAGTAGATAACAAAAATCATTATCAA
>JALWZC010000055.1 GCA_027002875.1 Desulfurococcales archaeon | reverse complement strand
CCTTGGAGTAGGAGCACACATGAGGGAGTTAAGGAGGACGCGTACAGGCCCATACCACGAAGACGAAACACTCGTAAAAATGCAGGATGTAAGCGAAGCCCTATACCTTTGGAGAAGGGAGGGTGATGAGAGATTGTTAAGGCACGTAGTACTACCAGTTGAAACTGCTATAGCACATATACCGAAGATAGTAATAAGGGATACAGCAGTAGACGCAATAGCTCATGGAGCAAACCTAGCAGTACCAGGTATAGCGAGGCTTACAAGCGATGTTAGGAAGAATGAGAAAGTAGCAATACTCACATTAAAGGGTGAACTAGTAGCTCTAGGAATAGCATTGAAGAATGCTGAAGAGATAAAAGAGATGAGTAGGGGTATAGTGGTAAAGACTAGGAGGGTTTACATGAAAACCGGAATATACCCGGCCGTATGGAGGAAGAAGGAGCAAGTGAAATGACTCACTACTACAAACCAGGCCGGCCGGGCCGTAAGAAACTAATCTCACTAGTAATACGCGGGCAAACACTAGAGTTTCAAACATATACAAGCCTATTCTCAGGCTCAGAGATCGATGAAGGAACTAGGCTACTCCTAGAATATGCTGAAATACCGCAGAGCGGTGAAGTACTCGATCTCGGATGTGGTTATGGAGTAATAGGGATAACGATCGCGAAGCTTAACCCAAAACTAAAAGTATACATGACCGATATAAACCCCCTAGCAGTCAAAGCTGCAAAATACAATGCAAGGCTGAACGGCGTAGAGGATCGAGTAGTAGTACTACAGGGGAATCTCTACGAGCCAGTAAAGGATAAACTATTCGATGCAATCTATTCAAACCCGCCGCTATCAGCCGGTAAGAAAATCGTCGAGGAAATAATAACAGGTGCAAAACAACACTTA
Source organism: Desulfurococcales archaeon (assembly GCA_027002875.1). Lineage (GTDB taxonomy): Archaea > Thermoproteota > Thermoprotei_A > Sulfolobales > Desulfurococcaceae > WAON01. Next base: position 19,296 of record JALWZC010000055.1, on the reverse strand, counting down.
AAACCCGATGGACACGCTGAATTCGTACTAGCAAGAGGCCACGAATACTACACCCAGAAAGCAAGGGAAAACTACAGCATAGTCAAAACCAGGAGGAAAAAGGGATATATCCTACTCTACCTTAAACCATAAATGAGAGCCGGGGTGCCCGAGCGGTCTAAGGGGCTGGCCTTGAGAGCCAGTGGGCCACTGGGCCCGCGCGGGTTCGAATCCCGCCCCCGGCGCTCCCCGGCCACAATCCTACACATAATAGGAATCGTACACAATCATACACTAATTTCCCAGAGATAAATAAGTAAAAACTAAGAAACGAATAAGTAGGACAGTGCGGCGGCCGGGATTTGAACCCGGGATCTCCGGCTTGGGGGGCCGGCGTCCTAGTCCAGGCTAGACGACCGCCGCATCAAGCAGAGGACAATTACTCGTTAATCTATTCTCTACACACCCGGTTTAAAGGCTTTCCTCAACAAACAAGAAAATATAACGAGGATTAGGAAGCATAATAGAAAAAGAACCCAAAACAATAGTTATTAATCGTAAATGATGAGAAGAGGGTCTCATGAGCCCAGATATAGGCTATGATGAGAGCCGGAAAACCTGATAAATAAACAATAACACTGTATTGTTGATCTATACCAACCGAACCCGTGGTTCCACGATGAAGAGGGGCTTGGTTGGGATAAGGATACAGGGTTAACCATAAAATATTTAAACAACCAGGAAAAATAATAACCTCAGTAGCAACTAGAAAGAACTGAAAGATCGCAGTCTACGCGGTTTATGGAGGATATAGTTACTCGTTCAGTAGCAACTAGAAAGAACTGAAAGTGTAGGCTTCGAACCTAGGACTGACAGCACCTATGAAAAGAAAACGTAGCAACTAGAAAGAACTGAAAGTGTTTATCGGCTCACTAGTCTTCATCGGGATACTATACTACTACTCAGTAGCAACTAGAAAGAACTGAAAGTACCATGAACCCTAGACAGCCTAACAGCTTCATCTATTGGACGATACCTTCGTAGCAACTAGAAAGAACTGAAAGTGCGTATCCTCCTACGTATTTAATAGTTATCGTAGTGTTCGGGTTTTGTAGCAACTAGAAAGAACTGAAAGACCTCGAAGAGTGCAGTACCACCCGGTACATCACTGCTAATCTTGTATGTAACAAACTAAAAAGAACTGAAAGCTCGGATGAACCATTGCAGTATAAGCCTTCACAGCCGAATCAAGAACGTAGCAACTAAAAAGAACTGAAAGTGGACACATGAATGAATAAGCCTACCGAAGCTAGCCCATGCAGCATAGTAGCGAGGCGGAAAACACTAGCGAACTCACACTCACTCTAAAAGTATTATAATTAGATACACAGGCATCAACACGTTTTACAATCGGTTCCTCATCGTTATCGATCTTACAATTTGATTAAAAATAGTGTTGTACCCGCATAATATTTAAGTATTTTGAAAAATGTTAAATAATACATGCGAGCCGCTCGGGAACTCCCGCCTCTGACCCGGGCCCCAGCGGCCTGGGCATGGAGTGGCGGGACGGCCGGGCTGGCGGATGAGCGCTATTCTCTTCAACCCTAAAGGGAGGATTAATAAGAAACAACTAGTCTCTCTATTCTAAGCTGCCTTCGTGGAGCCTTTTCTCGATAATCTTCCTTGTTTTGGAATAGGTTATTCTTCCTCAACGATACTTCTCTAATACGCCTCTAGGACCCTTACCCAGTCTAGGATTAGTCTTTTCTAAAGCCATAATGTTCCCAAGTAATCGACCAATACGATGCCTAGTGATCTTCTTAGATCACACACTAGTATATTCCTTAGGCCAAGTCCTCTCATAATACCTTTCAAGCACTTTCCGAAGCTTTCTATCCACAATCTTTACCTTTTTATCTGAATATTCCCATCATCGGTAATATTACATGAGAAACTGATCATAGCGCTTAACTCTATTAATTCAAACTATTTTAGACATTAATCACAAGTAAAAGTTAGGAGTGTGTGATAATTTGTGATCCCCTGGAAACTCCCCGGTTTCCACGAAGCCATGATAATGAAAACTAAATCCCAACTATTAACTGTACATATATTCGATATAATGGCGAGGATTATCCATTAAAGGCTAGTGGTAGTTTGGTTGTTGGGTTTGTTTAGATTATTTTGTTGTAGGGGATTCGTCGTAGAATTTATATGTAGTGTTTAGTGATTGAGGTTGAGAAAATTTTCTCTTTAGAGTTTTCCTCCTAGCTTTATTATTGACTTTGTTGCTTCTTCTAGGTCTTTATAGGTATCTACTGCTTTCCAGAATATGTCTGTGTATTTTACGGCTCCTAGTACTCCGTCTTTAGCCATTGCTGGGAAGGCCGTTCTTTCTAGGTCTCCTTTTTCTGGGAAGTATTTTAATGCTTCAGGCGTCATTGCGTATACTCCGGCGTTTATCCAGTAGTCCTCGATCCTCGGCTTCTCAATGAAGCCTATTACTTTGTAGTCGTCTTTTATTTGTAGTACTCCGTAGGGGCTTGGTAGTGGTATTGTTGCTATTGATGCTACTAGTTCCGGGTGTTCATCTAGTTGTTTGAATAGTAGCATTGGGTTTAGGTTTGTTAGGATGTCTCCGTTTAATACTAGGAACCTGCTGGTCTTGCTGAGTATGTGTTCAGCGTTCTTAATAGCACCGCCAGTACCTAATGGTTCGTCTTCGACTACATATGTAACCTTAACTCCCAGCCTACCACCGCTGCCGATATGCTCGATAATCCTCTCCTTCCTATAACCAACCAATAACACGAACTCGTTGAAACCATAGCGTTTAAGCCATTCGATCTGCCATTCAAGTATAGGTTTCTCAGCAACACTAACAAGAGGCTTCGGAATCTCCTCCGTATAAGGTCTCAGCCTCTTACCGAAACCACCAGCCAATATAACAGCCATCATGTAAGACCACCCCCTACTATCCCATGCTCTAACAACTATAACGTAGAGGCTCAGCTATGAATAATACATGTAGAAGGGAATACAAATAATTAACCATCCCGCAAAAACTAATAAACCCTTAATCCTGATAAAATAGTGGTGAATGCCGCCGTAGCTCAGCCCGGGAGAGCGCCCGTGGACACCCGTGCCGGGAGCCTCTCAAACATTAATAGTTGTGTTTACAATCCTAATATTATTAATACAGAAGAGTTTGTAGAATTTTACGGAATAATGATCGGGGACGGAACACTATACCACAAAGACAACTGCAAATACTTCTTCACAATTGCCCAGGGAGACCGAGAATACGCCTCCTATATAGCGAAACTAGTAGAAAAATTAACCGGTAAAAAACCAAGGCAGAAATACCGCTCAAAAGCATATCGGGTAGAATTTAAATCAAAACAACTTTACAAAACCTTCACAAAACTAGGCTTTCCAGTAGGAAAGAAGAGTTCAATAATACTAATCCCTCAGGAACTATTAAGGAGTAACCATATTAACATGGTGATCAGGGGAATATTCGATACAGACGGATCAATATTCTACACTAGAAAACCCGGCATCGAAGAATACCCGACAATAGAAATTACAAGCAAAAGCATCATCCTCCTCGAACAGTTGAAAACCATCCTAATACAAAAATATAATATCAGCTCACACATTCGAAAATCAGATAAAGCATATAAACTAGCAATCTATGGGAAAACCCAAGTATTAAGATGGGTAAAATATATAAGTAGCAGTCACAAAAGAAAATCTTGGCTCCTGGCACGGGTGATCCGGCGAAGCTGAAGACCGGGTTGTCCGGGGTTCAAATCCCCGCGGCGGCACTTTCCTGCTAGTACGTATTTATTTCTTCGCTACTATAACATTCCTTGTCTGGGTGATGAATGCCTATGGTTAAGGTTTTACTTGTACCCTATACTAAGAGTATGATCGCTGACTACATGGATTACTGGATACATGCTTTTAAGGAATCCTTTACTAGGGCTGGTGTACCTGTTTCCGTGGATGTCTGGTCGGAGTATCTACATCCACCGATGAAGTGCTTTGTATGGGATAGGATACAGTATTACTCGCCCTGCATCCTCGAGTGGCTTCATGGAATACTCGGTTCTAGGCTTCAAGGATACCTAGTTGTCGGGCTAGGTTATCTGGATGCTTATAGTGATGGATTAAACTTCGTTTTCGGCGAAGCAGCTCCATGGCTTGGAGTAGCAAGCGTATATACTAAGAGGCTCAGCCCGGCTTTCTACGGTGAGGAGATGGATTGGAACAAGTATGCTGAAAGGGTTGCTAAGGAGATAATACATGAAACCGGGCACCTACTAGGACTGGGACATTGCCCGGATAAAGAATGTGTAATGAGTTTTAGTAATTCAGTCTGGGATGTTGATGGTAAAACAAGGTTTTTCTGCGGAGAGTGTAGTCGTAAGCTAAGAATACTTCTAAATATCTAGGACAAAGTAAGCCTTCCAACCCCCATCTTCTCCGCGAATAATCCTCATAAGATGATAAGTTACAGCTTTAACTTCAACCCTACTCTCATGCTTACCGGGATCAAATACTTCCCCGCGGCAGCTACCCTTCAAGTAGTAGCAGGGGCCTCCCCCGCCGCATTTCCTAGTAATAACGAGTTCTTCCGCAGTAACATCTCTACACATTAAGCCCTCACTATAATATAGTGTTAAAAGCTCCTCAAGCCAACGGTATAAGAGGCTTTCAAGGTCGAAGCCATCAACACTAATACTGCGCGAAACACTTGGTTCAAGCCTACGAGTATCAGTCATTGTTTCAAACAATGCAATACCGGCATTGCTAAATAATTCGAGGAGATTACTACCATAAGCGACAATGTAGACATCGGCAGTATGCTCCAAGTAGTCAAACCTACCCTCAAGACCATGTTCAACAATTCTTTCAGAACCCTCCAATACAAACCACCCCCATGATCAGTCCCCGAACCATTAATAAATTAAGCTATTCTAAACCAATAAATCCATTCCATGACGAAAAGGGGTAGTCTAGGAGTCTACTCCGATACTACTATTCTTCAACCACTTCTTCACCCGGAAAACACCAATCCTATAATCACTTTCTTCATCTTCGGGCTCTATATATTCGACGAGTTCGGCTTCAACACCGAGATCCTCTAATACATACGCGTAGTCCTCGACCCAGTCGCGGATACCGCAGGTTCTACAGAATGAACCGGTGAACTTTACAATAATAATATCACCTTTTACCTCGAGGATTTCAGCATGGGCTTCAGGGCTACGATACTTGTTGTACTCATCTACAGCTCGGCGAGCCAAGTCTTCAACTCTAAACACGTATTTACGCTTTGACGCCTCGCTCAATAATAGAGCACCTCCTAGCCTCTCCCTCGTTAAGATAGTTTTTCTCGATTATTGAAAACCCTTATACGCCCTTAAATACCAGAATAACATGACTGGGAGAATCTTCGTATTAGTGTGGTGGGTTATGAGTGGTAGTGGGAAGAAGAGGATTATTAAGTGCCCGTACTGCGGGTATGAAGCTCCTATATCCGAGTTTATATTTATGTATGAATCAGTACTATACGTTGCAGACCATGAAGTACTTCATGAGAATAGGGAGAGGCCCCCACTAGTGATTTGTCCCAGGTGTAAGAGGGGGTTCTTCCTGGAATCACCATATAAGAAGGTACTAGAAAGGATGGAGAAGTAGAGTATGGGGTAATAGTTGAATACAGCTATTGATACTGGAAGGATACTGGAAAAACACGGATACACCTATATATTCTGGGAAACACCCGGTGAGGAGCCGGAGTATTCTGATAAGAAGTTTAAAGACGTAATCCCAGAATTCAGCCGTGATCCTCTGGGAAATAAACACCTCTACAAGCATCAGTATCAAGGATACCTTGCACTTAGAGAAGGTAAAAACGTAATACTTAGATCAGGAACTGGTAGTGGTAAAACGGAAGTCTGGATACTTCACACGCTGGAAAAGATTAAGTCTGGAAGAGATTATCGTGTACTAGTAATTTATCCTACAATAGCCCTGGCCAACGACCAGGTGAAAAGGATCAACAGGTATAGTAGCCTAGCGGGTATTGGTAGCCTCCAACTAGATGGGCCTACAAGGGAGAAACTAGTATCAGTTAAAGGATTTAGCGGTGTCCGCAGACTAGTAGCTGAGTCGAGGATAATTGCTAGTAACCCCGCCTACCTACTGCACGAGCTTAAGAAGGCCGCTGTAACGCCTACACGTTCACTACTCTACCCATACCTTCAGAAGCTCGACCTACTGGTTATTGACGAGCTAGACTTCTATGATCCGAGGAGCCTCTCCCTACTGTTAGCAATGATCAAGATAATATCGATAATAACGGATAAACAATTACAAGTCGCAGTATTAACAGCAACACTTGAAAACCCGGATGATCTAGGGAGATACTTGGAAGAAGTTACTGGTAGAGAATACGTGGTGATACATGGTAAACCCTTCTCAATACCGAATAAGAACTACATTGTTCTCGGGAAGGATTTGAAGAAGATATGGTTAATGATCAAGGGTATTCTCGAGAAAGAAGCTGAGAGGACTGAGGAGGAAGTACTAGTTAAATCATCGAGGGACTATGAATACTTCACCCGAAACCTCTACAGGGTTCTAGGACTATTAGAAGCCCTCGGATACGATCCTCCATCTCCAACTATTAACACGGCAGAGATAATAAGCTATTACACAATGGATAACGGCGTTACACTAATATTTACGAGGAGCATTGCTTCAGCGGAGGAAACAGCTAGGCAGCTTAAAACGATCCTAGGTGATGAATCACTAGTAGCAACACACCACCACCTAGTATCTAAGAAGTACAGGGAGATCGTTGAGGAGAAGGCTAGGAAGGGGGAGTTGAAGATAATAGTAACCCCGAAAACCCTCTCCCAGGGCATTGATATAGGTACTGTTAAGAGAGTAGTGCATCTAGGCTTACCGGATAATGTTAGAGAGTATTATCAACGAGAAGGTAGGAAGGGGAGGAGGAAAGAATTAGGGTTTAGCGAGACCCTAATAATACCATATACGAGGTGGGATCGGGAACTACTGAGTAGGGGGGTTGAAGTCTTCAAGAAATGGCTTAGTCTGGGATTAGAGAAGACTATTATAAACCCGGAAAACCACTACCTCCACTTGTTCACTGCAGTATTGAAATTAAAGTCTCCATGGCTTCCTAAAACTCTCGGAAAACTGGAGAGGGAAGCATTAGAGAAAACCGGTATTCTACGTGGAAATAAAGTTAATGAAGAACTCCTAGACTACGTCTATACAAGGCTAAACTTCTACGAATTCGCCCCGCCCTACGGTATAAAGAGGATACTAGTAAAGAATAGGGAAGAGGTACAGCTCGAACCTATAGGGCACTGCGACCTGGTAGAGAAATTCCAGCCCGGCTGTATCGATTACTCTGAAAACTCGGTTGTAACAAGGCTGAAAACCGGTAGAAATACCCGCACGGTTACAGCGGTTATCGAGGAGCCGTTGAAATGGGAATTATTTAGAAAGGATGATGCTTTAGCAGTTGTATTAGAAGAGTACCGGTATAATAAGATGAAGTGGGGTGAGGAATCGAATATTATAAAGGACTTCCTCCACGGTAGGTTGACTTGCGAAGAAATATGTGTTGTTTATGTTCCTAGTAATGGCTTCGGTAAGTATAGGAAGATTCCTAATAGGTGTTTGTGGAGGGTAAAATCTAGAAGACCCCGTTTATTAAGGCTTGGGAACAGATCAATAATATACTATGATAAGGCTACTATAGTTGTACCAAAGAATGGAGCCGGAGAATATAGAGATTATACATATGGTTTTAGATACGATGTAGACCCTAGAGATGACCCGGAACTATTAAGACTAGGCCTCGCATACTTGATGATAATCCTTAGGAGGAAGCTTGGAATACCATTCGAAACAATAATGTATGATATTGTACGTATTGGTGAAGATAAATACTTTAACCTACACGAGCCTCAGAGCGCGGCATTAATCACCATGATCGATTGGTCTAGTATTAGGAGAATCATTGAGGAATACGAGCCCGACGAGCTAGACGAGATCCTTCTCCAAGGCCTCGACGATATAGCCTATTCAACATACATCACTATTGGGGGAGACTGGAATATAATCAAACAATACATGAAGAGGATCACCGACTACATACTCCTAAGGGAGAAGCTTAGGCTAGTCATAGGGGGTAAGGAGATCATTATATCTAAGCCTAGTCCAGCACAAAAACTAGTAGCATTGAAGATATTCGCAGAAACTATTGATAAGCCTACGAGTATTTCAGCTAACATTATAGGTATAGCTTACTATGATGGCGAAGAGGAGAAGGCGGTTATCGACTACCTACCTGCAGTTCCTTACATTAAGCCTTCTCGCGAAACCCTAGATCTAGTGAATAGTATTATTGAGAAGATAATGTATGAAGACTATAGGATTATAGTCGACGATGTTGATCGATTCTATGAATTAGCAGGGAAGATAAATCTTAAAACACTACAATTAATTCCTCAAGATAGATTAGTTGGGTTAAAGGATCTAGCGGGTAAAGCAGGTATAGATCCTTTATCCGTTAACATATTATTCGAAAAGCTTGGATTGAGTATTCAGAGGAAGGATCCTGCTAAAACCTACGAGTATTTATCTAAACTAATAGACCATCCGGGCAACAAGACTTATAGAAAAATAATAGCCGAGTACCTTGTTGGTGAAGCGGTTAAAGACTATTATCTATACCTAGTACTCGAGGCTTTTTCTAGGGAGAAGACTACTTAATCCTCAGTACCGCCTGTCCTTTAATCTTTCCGTGTTTTAAATCGCTTAAAGCTTTATTAGCTTCCTCTAATTTGTAGATCGTTATATCAGGCATTATATGGTGCTTCTCTGCTAGCTCTAGGAACTCTCTAACATCCCTCCTAGTAACGTTTGCAGTAGTCTTAACCTCACGCTCATACCATAATAGGCTATAATCAAGCTTTTCTATCGGCGTCATATATATTTCTCCAAGAACTACCCTACCACCCTTGTCGAGCTTCTTTAAAGCTTCTATGAAAACCCATGATACGGGCGCGAATACTATTGCGGCATCAAGTTTTTCCGGCGGATTGCTCCTAGTTTCACCGGCCCAGTCGGCTCCAAGCTTATACGCGTACTCGATCTTCCATGGAGAGTGGGTGAATACGAAGACTTTTAGTCCAAGGGCTTTAGCTGCTTGGAGTATTAGGTGTGCTGATGCTCCGAAACCGAATAATCCAAGCACCCCCTCCCCTCGATCGACGAGGCCTGTTAACCGGAGAGCCCTATACCCGACTGCACCAGCGCATAAGAGTGGTGCAGCATGACAGTCATCATGGGTTTTTGGTAGTGGGTGTACGAATCCCTTCTTAGCAACCATGTACTCTGCATATCCACCATCAACGCTGTACCCGGTGAATAATGCGTGTTCGCATAGGTTTTCTAAGCCCCTCTTACAATACTTGCATTTGCCGCAAGCCCAGTATAGCCATGGAACACCTACGCGGTCTCCAACGGATACATCGTTAACATCTTTCCCGACTTCCTTAACAATAGCAACGACTTGGTGCCCTGGAATTACTGGGAGTTTAACAGGTTTTAGCTCCCCTTCAACGATGTGTAGGTCGGTTCTACATACCCCGCAACACTTGATCTCTAATAGTATCTCGTCCCTACCGATCTCCGGTATATCCCTGTCTTCAAGAATTAATGGTTCATTCTCCACGAGCCCCGGCTCATATAGTACCATAGCCTTCATAACCAATCACCACTGATAAACTAATGTGCGTTGAGGTATTGATATATTTGAGGCGTTTAAGAAGTGTTTACCGTAGGCTACTATATTATACCAACATCACTGATTAACCCTCTGTATGCGCTGGGGGAAACTCTCTGTGCATTTCTCCTACTACTAGTATTGTTAGCGTCTTTTATAGAGTTGAATAAAACTGGTAAGATGCTATTATCCGCTACTAGCCTAGTAGTTATAATTCTACACTACTACGTCTACTTTCTCCTATCAAAATACGAAGAGATAATAATACTACCATTATTCATAGAGGAAACACGTAACGGATACTCGGTATACAGTCTTGATTATGGACAACTACTAATATTAGCGGTAATACTACTTTACCATAAACCATTAAGGATGAAGGTAAGATTGTTTATTAAGTGGTTAAAGACTATTAAACACCAAACAAATAAAAACTCCTAGTCAGTAAATCATAGAGGAGTAGAAGACTGCCGCCGTAGTATAGCCCGGCCAAGTATGCGGGCCTCTCGAGCCCGTGTCCACGGGTAATCTTAGAAGGCCCGTGCGCGGGATACCCGGGTTCAAATCCCGGCGGCGGCACCTATAATATTCCATATAAGTGTTCCCCGGCTTCAATCATTCGCGACACCGTTATCCACGAAGCCAGTGTTTCTCTATAGATAGAATATTTCTTACTAGCTAGTTCTTCTACTTCTTTACTATAGTCTCCGTGTGGAAAGCCCCCGATGCCTATCGCATACTTGTTTTCAACTGCTTCCCTAACAATATTAATTGGCTTTTCTAACTCTCCTTTTTCATCTAGTAGTATTAGACCCCTAGCATCGATCGATTCGAGTAGTTCTTCAAGCTTCATAGTTTTTAAATATAATAATGGCTTACCGCTTCTAGGCGGGACCCTCCCTACAATAAACAACTGTTCCATTAATCCAACAAAACGATTATAGTTTCTAGGTAGTCTCACACTTGGATCTATGAATATAATGTGTCCTTCATAGGTATGAACATATACTTCTAGAAAACCCTCCTTATTTAACGGGCTTTCTAGAGCGTTTAAGAGGGATATTTGTACGATGTCCGGCCTACCCCTCTTTTCTTTATCTCTCAGATTCTTCATTGCTGCATAATGTAGTGATACATCCAGCAGTGTTTCCCCGGGCTTCTTACCCCTCTTCTTAGCGTTTTTTAATACAGCAGGATGTCCCCAAATCTCTTTGGGCACTAGTTCTAGGGCCGATTCAACCAGTATTAATTTCAGCTTATCTCTATTACTCGTCAATTAAACCACTTCCTTTTTAGTAACTATGGTTATCCATTGGATTAATGAAGAGAGGTATTGAAATAGGTTGTTGCGGGTATATACGGATGTCTAAGCGGAGTACTCAGAGGCTTATAAGGGATTTAGCTGTTCAGAGGATGAAGTACCTGTATCATTTATCCGTCGAAATGGTTCGGAAGGGAGATTATGATCTTGCCAGGAGATATATTGAACTATTAAGGTTAATCTCCCAGAGGACTAGGGTTAGGCCCCCAAGGTATATAAGAAGGGGTTATTGTAGAAGATGTTATATACCATTAATACCCGGTAGGACTGCAAGAATAAGGATTCAGAGTGAAGGTAAAGGGAGTAGGGTTGTGGTAACGTGTCTCCAATGCGGATGGAAGAGGAGGTATACGATAAAAACATCAAAGAAGAGATCAAGAAGAGGAAAGCTGGAAAAATAGACTTACAACTCGGCAAACACGGTATTACGAAGGGTTTCCTCGACGAGGTTAAGAATAGACTCGAAAAACACGGTGTTGTTAAGATTAGAATACTTAAATCATTCGCTAGGTCTTCTGGAGTTGATAGGCGTAATATTGCTAGGATTATAGCTGAAAAGACTGGGGCAAGGCTTATAGAAATTAGGGGTAATACCTTCATAATCGCCAAGGTTAATAAGAGTAAAAATAATATAGCGGTTACCGGGGTTTTAAGGAAGAGGGATAAGAGGGATAGGAAATGGTTACAGCGTTAGAAGTACCTGCTGATAAGCTTATTGAGAGGCTTGCAGAGTATTTAAAGGAGAATGTGCCGGAGGTTAAACCGCCGGAGTGGGCTTTCTACGTTAAAACGGGTTCTCATAAAGAGAAGCCGCCGGAGAGCCCTGACTGGTGGTATTATAGGGCTGCAAGTATACTTAGGAAGCTATACAAATCCAGTGGGCCCATAGGAATAGAGACTTTCAGAACAATATATGGTGGAAGGAAAAACTACGGCTCAGCCCCTGAACACTTCGTCAAGGGTAGTGGAAGTATTGTGAGGAGGATATTACAACAGCTGGAAAAGGCTAAGTTAGTGAGGAAAGTTAAGGGTAAGGGTAGAGTAATAACGCCGCAGGGCCGAGCTTTGCTAGACCGGTTAGCTTATGAAGTGATGATTGACCTAGTAAGGGAGGAGCCCGAGCTCGCGAAATACCTACCGGAAAGTGTCCGGGCTAAAGTATTTCGGGTAAAATAACAATATAGAGTTGATGAAATAGGAAGCAGAGGAGGCTGATAGGGAATTGTCAACCGGATATAATGACGAATTAGAGGCTATTAAGAGGAAGAAACTATTAGAAATGCAGAAGAAGCTTGAAGAAGAGAAGCAGAGGAGGCTTCAGATACAAGCTGTTCTGCGTAAAATAATGACGCCGGAAGCTAGGAGTAGGCTAGCAAATCTTAGGCTTGTTAAGCCGGAATTAGCCGATCTAGTTGAACAACAGATCATAGCTCTAGCCCAGTCGGGTAGAATACCCATACCTGTAACGGAGGATTTCCTCAAGAAGCTTCTAGCCCAATTATATGAACAGACTCATCGTGAAACACGGATCAGAATATTTGAAAAATAATAGTTTGTGGTGGATGAAATGGCTAGGAACAAGCCCCTTGGTAAGAAATTAAGACTTGCAGCAGCGTATAACTCGAATAAACCTGTGCCTATATGGGTTACTCTGAAAACCCGTATGAGGGTTAGGCGTGGATTCCGCCTCCGCCACTGGAGGAGGAATAAGTTAAAGGCTTAAGGATTAATCTTGGGGGTGAATGTTTTATGAGTGAGGAGGGAAAAATTAAGAAATATATACATGTGATTCCACTCAAGCGAGTGTATTTTGGCAGGAAATCCAACAGAGCTGATAGAGCTGTTAGGTATCTGAAAAAGTATGCTCATAGACACTTCAAGGAAGCAGAGAAAATAGTTATTCATCCGTCCGTAAACGAATATATTTGGAGTAGGAGTAGGGAGAAACCGCCTAGGAGAATAATTGTTGAGTTTAGGTATAACAAAGAAGAGAAGACGTTAAAGGTATTCCTAGCTAGGAGAGCAAAAGCTATTGCAGGTCTAGCGGGAAAGTCCAACCCGTAGAGGTATTAATGAAGATTATAAGTCTGAGAAGCTACGTCATACTTAGGTATTTTTAACAGTATTCAAGCGGTGTAAAATAATGGAAATAGATAAGTTATCAGTTAAAGGGAGCCCCCATATCGGCGTGTATATATTTGTTAATGATCAGTTCGCGTTAGTTCCTCCGGGACTAACTAGCCATGAAAAGGAAGTACTGTTGAATACGTTGAGGATCAATGATATAGTTGAGACGAAAATAGCTGGTTCAGAACTTATAGGTGTAATGGTAACGGGCAATAATAACGGGTTGGTTCTTCCAAGAAACATCCTTGATGAGGAATACGAGTTTTTCAGGAAAACATTGTCAAGCTATAGTTTAAACCTATATATTTCAAGGTCTAAGCACACAGCTATGGGTAATATAGTGCTGAGTAATACGAAGTACGCTATAGTAGGCTCTGTACTCGAGAAACAAGAGATACCTAAGATCAAGGATGTACTGGGCTTAGAGGACATTATTGTTAGAGATATAATGTATCTGAATATACCGGGTAGTTTAGGAGTTGTAACCGATAAGGGGGGAGTCATACACCCAGATATATCGGACGACGAATTATTGTTTCTAGAAGAGTATTTTAAAGTTGATTTTGAGAGGGCAACTGTTAATGCAGGGATACCTTTTATTAAGAGTGGATTGATAGCTAATAACTACGGAGTAGTTGTTGGAGAGAAAACAACTGGTCCCGAAATACTTAGGATTAGGAGGGGTTTGGGAGGAGAGTAGATATGAGTGAGGTTAAAACCTATAGAATTGAGGGTTTAATGCTTATAAGCCATGACAAACTGCCGACATGGCAGAAGTTTGTAAAGGAGGTTCGAGCTGTAAAGCCTGAGGACGCTATAGAGTATATCTACTCGGTGCTGGGGAGTAATCACAAGCTAAGGAGGAAGCATATAAGGATCGTGAAGGTCGAGGAGATATCTCCTAGTGAAGCTAGAGATAGGAGGATTGCTTATCTATCTAAGCTAGAGAGGTTTGTTAAGTTATGAGTAAAAAACCGGCTGAAAAAACTGGTAAGGTAGCTATTACGCTGGAAGACCTACTAGTTAGAGCGGAACAGCTTAAACAATATCTTGCACAGCTTGAAGCGAGGATTAACGATCTAACGACACAGATTACAGAGTTACAATTAGCTAAGAATACGCTTGAAAATCTCCCGGAGGAGGGTGGAGAGGCGCTAGTCATAACAGATCGGCTATCCACGTTGTTTATACCTGCAATCATACCTAAAGACTGGAGTAGAAGGGTTGTTGTGAGAATCGGGTTAAACTACTATATTAAAACAAGTAGTGAGAAAGCCTCAGAAACGATTGTAAAATCACTTAATTCTCTTAGGCAAATACTTCAATCAACTCAGCAGCAGTATAGAGCTGTTTTAACAGAGTATAATGCTATCCAGCAAATATTAGCGAAGATCTATGCGCAAGCCCAGCAGAAACAAGTAGGTGGGGCAGCGCCTACTCCAAGTGGTGGTTAACGAAGTACTCGCTTTTATACTGAGCTATTCTGTGTATCAGGACGTATAGGTGTATGTATTGTTTAAGAGGATTAGGAGGGTTTTCACGAAATTTATTGAGAAAGCATCAAGAGTGATTGCTTCAAGGGAGAGTCTCGAGGAAATTATTGAGGAGTTTAAACTAGAACTAGTATCTAATGATGTAGCATATGAAGTAGCGGAGGAAATAGCTGATAAACTATTGGAGGCTGTTGAGAAGGGCGAAGTGAGGAATAGAGAAGAGCTTGTTGAGAAGCTTCGATCAATTATTAAATCTTTCTTTGAAAAAGCTGGTAGTATAGATATATTTAGTGAAGCTCTAAAGCACAATCCCTATAAGCTAGTATTCCTTGGGGTTAATGGGGTTGGTAAAACGACTACGATAGCTAAGCTGGCTTATCTGTATAGGTTAAAAGGTTTTAAGCCGTTAATGGTTGCTGCTGATACTTTTCGAGCAGGTGCTCAGGAGCAGTTAAGACTGCATGGTGAGAGAATAGGGATACCGGTGTTTACGGGTAAATATGGTTCTGACCCGGCTGCACTGGCCTACGACGCGGTAATGTATGCTGAGAACCGTGGTTATAATGTTGTTTTAATAGATACAGCTGGTAGGATGCATACTGACATAGATCTCGTCAATGAGTTGAGGAAGATCGTTAGGGTTGTTAAACCGCATAGAAAAATACTAGTTGTGGACGCATTAACGGGTAATGATGCAGTTGAACAAGCTCGTTTCTTCAATGAAGCTGTGGGTGTTGATGCTGTAATAGTTACTAAAGTAGACGCTTATGAGCAGGGTGGTGTTCCTTTAAGTATTGTTTATAGTATAGGTAAGCCCGTTATAATGATTGGAGTCGGGCAAGACTATAAGGATTTAAAGGAGTTCGTTATTGATGAATTCCTTGACAAAATAATACCGAAGAAATAGTGTGGGTGTATATACCGTGAATTTCCGCGAATTAATAGATGCTTGGAGAAGGATCCTGAGGCTTGCTACCAAGCCTACACGGGAGGAGTATATGACGAGTCTTAAAATGAGCTTACTGGGATTGACGCTAGTTGGATCGATTGCTTTCATTATTCGCTTTATATTTGTATCACTATACACGGGCTTATACGGTGGTTAACTGGGATGGTTAAAGTTAAGCCTTCAAGATTCTTCGGAATAAAGACCACGGCTGGCCGGGAATTAGATGTTGCACTGATAATAGAGAATAGGATCCATGCATTTCAGAAATCACTCGAGGAATCTAATAGTGGGGAAGAAGAACTCCTTGCTAGGAAGCCCCTTGATATAAGAGCTATAATAATTCCTCCGGGCTCTAAGGGGTGGATATATATAGAAGCAGCCAATCTGAGCAGTATATACCGTGTAATACAGGATATAAAATATATTAAGAGAACTTCCCCGATCAGGGTTGATAAGGAGGAAATAATGAAGCTGATTAAGCCTACGCCCGTTATTGAGATGATAAATGTCGGCGATATAGTGGAGATTGTGAAGGGGCCTTTCCGTAACATGAAGGCTCAGGTAATGGACGTAGATAGAAATAAAAATATAGTAACCCTTAGTATACTAGAAGCCCAGTTTAATGTGCCGATTACGGTACCGGCTGATTATGTTAAACCTGTTAAGAGAGCGGGTGGTGTCTAGGAATGGCTAAGAAAATAGTTAAGGTTATGGTTGAAGGTGGGAAAGCTAATCCGGGCCCGCCGCTTGGACCTACGTTGTCGCCGCTGAGAGTTAATGTTATGGAAGTTGTTAAGGCTATTAATGAGGCTACTAAGGATTTTGAAGGTTTAACCGTACCGGTTGAGATCATTGTTGATACTGCTACTAGGAAGTTCGAGATTAAGGTTGGTATTCCAACCACAACCGCACTTCTGCTTAAAGAAGTCGGCGTTAAGAAGCCTCCGGGCGATCCTGCTCATCAGAAGATAGGGGATTTACCTATTGAGAAAATTATCAGGATAGCATTGATCAAGAAGGAGCAGTTAACGGCTAAAACGCTTAAAGCTGCTGTTAAAACTATACTGGGTAGTGCTAGGAGTATAGGTATAACTGTTAATGGGAAAGACCCAAAGATCGTGCAGAGGGAGATCGATGAGGGGCTATACGACGCGGTTATTTCTAAGTACGAGCCTGAATGGGAGAAGGAAGAGGAGGTGTAAAGTCTAGATGCCCATGCCGAGCCGTGAAGTGTTAAAGGAAAAGATAGTTAAGGCCATTAAGTATAGTAAGCCCAGGAACTTCAAGCAGAGTGTTGAGCTCATAGTTGTACTGAGAGATGTCGACCCTAAGAGCCCGCAGGGGAGAATTAGGGAGACGGTATTCCTCCCGAAGGGTTTAGGTAAGGAGTTAAAGATATGCGTAGTAGCTGATGGTGAAATGGCTGAGAAGGCTAAGAAAGCTGGGGCCTTCATGGTTATTTCGAAGAGGGAACTGCTGGGTATGAGTAAGAAGGATGCTAAGAAAGTTGCTCAAACATGTGATTGGGTACTTGTTAGGACTGATTTAATGGCTAATGCTGGTAGGATACTTGGACCTGCGCTTGGTCCTAGGGGAAAGATACCAGTACCTGTTCCTCCAAACGTAAATATTGAAGCTGTTATAGCCAGGTATAAGTCCGCTATTCTACTGCGTAATAAGGATCAACCACAGCTAATGGCTAAGATCGGTACTGAAGATATGGAGCCGGATAGCCTAGTTGAAAACGCTTTCAAGATACTCTCCCTACTAGAATCAAAACTTCCCAATGGCGCTCAAAACATTGAGAAGATCGTTGTGAAGACAACTATGGGTCCACCAGTAGAAGTCGTCGGGTGATCTATATGAGTCTCTCAGTTCCACATGCTAAGAGAATCCCTAAGTGGAAGATTGAAGAAGTTGAATACTTAACAAGACTCTTCAAAGAATACCCGGTCTTCGCTATAGCAGACCTTACCGGTTTCCCCACGAACCAGCTTCAAAAACTTAGAAAGAAGCTACATAAGAAAATGGTATTCAGAGTTTCCAAGAATAGGCTCATACTGAGGGCTCTGAAGAACGCTGGTATAGATCCATCTAAGATCGAGCCCTATCTTACAGGGCAAAATCTCTTAATATTCACTAAGATGAACGTGTTCGAGCTAGGACTACTTCTGGACAAGTATAGGGCTCAGACATATTATAAGCCTGGAGAAGTAACTGATAAGGAAATAATCATACCGGCTGGAAATACGGGATTAGCGCCAGGACCGATACTAAGCACTTTCTCGAAGCTGAAAATCCCGACGAGGGTTCAGGGGAACGCTATAGTAATTGCTAAGGATACAAGGGTAGCGAAGCCTGGTGATGTAGTCTCTGAAGAACTTGCAAGCCTCCTCCAAAGACTTGGTATAGCTTTGAAGGAGGTTAAGATAAAAGTTAAGATAGCGTATGAAGACGGGATAGTATTCCCAGGAGACCAGATAGTGTTAAATATTGACGAATACCAGAACCAGTTGATGCACGCCCATCTAGACGCGTTAAAACTAGGCTCCGAGATAGCATGGCCTGTACCGGAAGTACTAGAATTATCGGTTATGAAGGCTATAAGGCAAGCTTATGGATTAGCAGCTGAAGCAGGATTCGTAACACCAGAGACTGCAGAGTATGTATTTAGACAAGCTATCACGAAAGCACTAGCCCTAGCAGCTGAGGTGTCAAAACACGCTCCAGAGCTTGGATTAGAAGTACCAACAATACAGCCGGCGAAGGAGGAGGAGAAGAAGGAGGAAGAGAAGGCTGAGGAGGAAGAGGAGGAGAAGGAGACTGTTAGCGAGGAAGAACTAGCAGAAGGACTAGGAGCACTATTCGGCTAGTTTTTAAACCGGGGAAAGAATTTAAAACTCTCTATATACGTTTATCATTGTCTAGGATAATAGTTTGGAAAGAAAAATGATGATTGAGGTGATGAGGGATAGAATACATATATGCATCATTACTGCTCTATAAAGCAGGTAAGGAGATCAATGAAGAAAACGTTAAGAAGGTATTAGAAGCAGCAGGTGTTGAAGTAGACGATGTAAAGGTTAAATCACTAGTAGCGGCTCTCAAAAACATTGATATAGAAAAAGTACTTGAGCAAGCCCTAGCGGCTCCGGTAGCTGCACCGGTAGCCCCGGCGCAGGCTCCAGCAGAGGAGAAGAAGGAGGAAGAGAAGGCTGAGGAGGAAGAGGAGGAGAAGGAGACTGTTAGCGAGGAAGAACTAGCAGAAGGACTAGGAGCACTATTCGGCTAACAAACACTATTCCAGCAATTCGTATCTTGATAGAGTTTTTACCTAGCAACAGATTCTCCAAATACATTATTCAGAAGTATTAGTGCAAAGCTTACATAAACCCGTAATTACAGGAGAAAATACCTGCGGTGTATGAGTATTGGGTATTTCTGAGCCAGAATTGAACCCGAAATTCTTTACCGAGTACGGTCATTCGAGTTATAAATGCGTTAAATGTGAAGAGTAGTCTTGGAGTAAGATTCCCAGGAAAGCCTGCCCCGAACACCCATGTAGTAAATAAGAATTACTAATGAA
>JALWZC010000054.1:494-6254 GCA_027002875.1 Desulfurococcales archaeon | reverse complement strand
ATGGCTAGGGAGGCTGCGAAGGCTAAGCAGAAGAGTAAGGGTAAGGGGAAGAAAAAGAAGGGTAGATGAATACGCTTTCAATAGCAGTACCATCATCATCTATACTTAACGAGCCGGGCTTATTGCTTAAGACTCTTAGGACATACGAGTATGTTAGGTATTGCAGTATTTTTGGCGTTGAAGAACTGGTATTTTACAATGACGGCTTCACGAATAAGAGAGACCATGACAGGGTAGCAGAACTAATAACTAAGATTTGGAGATACCTTATAACACCCCCATATCTTCGGAGGAAGCTGATACCTATAGATAAGGATTTAAGATACATAGGCATTCTTCCGCCGTTAAGGCTTGAAATTTTCAGTGTATCAAAACGCCCCGTTTCCGGGGAGAGGAGGCTCGGCTTAGTAGTTGAGAAAAAGGGTAGGCTCTACGTTGATGTGGGGCTTGATAAACTGTTTAGGCTTGAAGATAAGTGTGGTAATGTTGGTGAAATAATCCTTGTCGAAGTAACTGATCCTAATACCGGGATAGCTGTATGTGTCGATGAACAAGTTTATCGGGGGCCAATACTTGGATTTGAAGACTCCTTCACCGATCTCCTCAAGTATTATTCGTCGAAAAAATTTGTAGTTATCGCTACTAGTAGACATGGAAGAATACCCGGACTGGATGAACTTGAAGAACTTAGTAGATATGATAGGATAGCCTTACTATTCGGGTCTCCTAGGCATGGATTATACGAGATAGCTTCTAGGAGCGGAGTAAAGCTGGGACGCGTAGTAAAGTATATATGGAATACTGTGCCTAGACAAAGAGTTAAAACTGTTAGAACAGAGGAAGCCGTAATAATAACCCTAGGCATTGTAAACATGTTTTTAAGAAGAAGTTAGGCTTTATAATACCCTGCAAGTGTTAATAATGCAGGAGTATCTGGGTGACGAGAATGGGGCATAGAAAGCATAGTGCGCCAAGGCATGGTAGTTTAGGGCTTAGGCCGAGGAAGAGAGCTAAGAGTATTGTTCCGAGAATCCGCTCATGGCCGTCGAAATCTTGGTTCGACCTCTTAGTAGAGGCTGGCGTTGAAGGTGTTGAATCCAAGCCTGTTCTTCTCGGTTATGCCGCTTATAAAGCAGGTATGACGCATGCATTGGTAATAGATGATAAACCGCATAGGGATACTACGGGTAAAGAAGTATTCACACCTATAACGGTGCTCGACGCACCCCCGCTCCTAGTACTGGGTGTTCGAGGGTATAAGTATCACCCTGTACATGGATTGCTAAGCGTTGCCGAGGCATGGCGTTCTCCAGTTGAATCACTTGTAGAACTATACGAGAAGATCTACAAGGATAATCCATTCCTAACACTATCAGCCGAAGACATCGCTAGGAAATACCTACACGGTTTAAGGAAAGTTAATCCTGGCTTGGTGAAAGCAGCTAAGGATGAAAAATACGGTTACAGGTTTATCGAGAAGAACTGGGAAGAGAGACTTAACTTAATGAAGAACATGGAGCTAGATGATGTCAGAGTAGTAGCGTCAACAATCCCGGTTCTCTCAGGGTTTAGGAAGAAGAAGCCGGAGATAATCGAAATAAGAATTGGAGCAAAGAATACTGGTGAAGCATTAGAATATGCTTCCAGTATTATAGGTAAATACGTACTACCCGATCAAGTCTTCCGAGAGGGTCAATTCATAGATGTTATAGGAGTTACGAAGGGTAAAGGGTTCCAAGGAGTTATCAAAAGGTTCGGCGTAAAAGAACTGCCTAGATGGCATAAACACCGTAAAGGCAGTAGGAGGATTGGCTCAAGAAGCCCAGAGTTTGGAACAATGAGTGAGACTCCTCAGGCTGGACAGATGGGTTATCATAGGAGGACAGAGTATAATAAGAGGATTATAAGGATCGGCTATAACGGGTGGGAGATAACTCCTAAGGGCGGCTTCCTAGGATACGGTTTAATCTACGGTCCCTACATACTCCTCCACGGAAGCACGATCGGTGTTAGGAAGAGGCTACTAATACTGAGGCACCCGGTGAGACCCCCGGAGTGGAAGCCCGTAGAAGCCCCCCGGATCATATATTACAGTCACATAAGCCAGCAAGGTACATGAAGGATTTAATCGTGGGTGTTTATAATGGTTTGGAGACTAGTTGTTCCATATACCCTGGAACAAATAACATCGAAGATAATCGATTTAGAAGGAAAGCCCGTAGAAGACTACAAGCTACCGCTAATATTCTCCCTACCAGTCAGGAAAGACTTGATCAGGAGGGCGTACTTATCAGCATTAACGGCTAAGCTACAGCCTAAAGGCAGGGACCCAATGGCTGGTAGGAGGACAACAGCTAGAAGCTGGGGCGTAGGGCGTGGAATGGCCCGAGTACCAAGACTGCCGAATGGAAGAGCGGCATTCATAAGCTTTGCTCGAGGCGGGCACGCTGCCTTTGGGCCCCACGTAGAGGAGGTCCTCCATGAAAGGATTAATAAGAAGGAGAGAGCACTAGCAATTGCATCGGCGATAGCGGCAACTGCTAGGAAAGAATTTGTAACTGCTAGAGGCCACGTATTTACCGCTGAAAACCTACCAGTTATAATTACTGATGAAGCAGAAGACCGGATAGGAAAGGCGAGGGAAGCCAAAGAGTTTCTTGAAAAAATAGGTGTTTGGAGCGATATTGTTAGGAGCTATGAAAGGATTAGAATTAAAGCTGGTAGGGGGAAGATGCGCGGCCGAAAATACGTTGAGCCAAGAAGTTTGTTATTCGTATTGTCAAGCTATAATAAACCGTTAGCTAGAGCAGTGAGAAACTTCCCAGGAGTAGATATCGCAACACCCAATAACCTCGGAATACTCCATCTAGCCCCAGGAGGCGTCCCGGGGAGATTAACCGTGTACTCCCTAAAAGCGCTCGAGGAAGTAGCTGGTAAATATGAGGTGTTAACATTATGAGTAGCGAGGAAAGCAGACTATACAAGGTATTGATTAGGCCGGTACATAGCGAGAAAGCTATAAGCCTAATTGATAAGGAGAATACGCTAGTATTCATAGTTGATCGTAAAGCGTCAAAACACGATATTAAGAGGGCTGCCGAGCTAGTATTAGGCGTTAAAGTTGAAAAAGTACGAACACTAATAACTCCACGAGGGGAAAAGAAAGCATACATCAAGCTAGCACCAGAATACCGGGCTAGCGAGATAGCTTCACAGCTAGGACTAATCTAAGCCTAGGAGAGGGGAGAATATATGGGTAAAAGAATTCTACCCCAGAGAATGGGCCGTGGAACACCGACATTTAGGAGTCCGGGGCATAGGAGGGTAGGCCCCGCACGATACCCACCTTACCACCCGGGTGAAACCATTAAGGGGAAAGTCGTAGACCTACTCCACGATCCCGGTAGATGGGTTCCACTAGCTAAAATAGTATTAGAAAACGGGACAACATTTCTAACACCAGCAGTTGAAGGAATGTATGTTGGACAAGTCATAGAGATAGGCCCTAAGGCGAGTATTAGTAATGGGAACATACTACCAATAGGAATGATCCCAGAAGGTACGCAGATATCTAATATCGAGAAGCGGCCGGGTGATGGAGGAAAATTCGTTAGATCATCGGGAACATACGCTTTAATCGTGGGAAGAACCGGGTATAAGACGCAAGTACAGCTACCCAGCGGTAAAATAATCGAAATACCAAATGATGCAAGAGCAACTATAGGAGCCGTAGCAGGAGGAGGTAGGACGGAGAAACCACTACTAAAAGCAGGTAATGCTTATCACAAATGGAAGGTTAAAGCGAAGAAATGGCCTAAAGTAAGAGGTGTAGCTATGAATGCGGTAAGCCACCCACACGGTGGTGGAAGCCACCAGCATGTCGGTAAACCATCAACGGTTGCTAGAGAAACACCGCCCGGTAGGAAGGTAGGACATATAGCCGCTAGAAGAACTGGTAGAAGAAAAGGTTAATCCCTACTACCAGTTATCTCCTTCAAACACTTCTTTAAATAATCAATTTTCCCAGCTGGAAAATAAATATAGAGATCCCTAAAAATCTCTACAATCAAATACTGTTTATCATCGATTAGGGTTTTTACAATATTTAACTCACCCTGTATACGCCTCTCAAAACACTCTAAATAACCACCCCTTCCAGAGTAAAGTTTTACAAGCAATCGATCATAAACACCTGCAATCCTGCGCCCGCCTCGAGGTTTCTTAGCAATTCCAATAACACATATTCTAACAAACCCTTTACCACAGTACACATCGACAAAAACCTTATCACCACCCCGGAAATAAAAACCACGTTTAACAACGTACGTAATCCATCAACTCCAGCGGATACCTATAATACAGGATTTAATATCATTAACGAATATGGGTGATTAATAAAAAATGAACAATCCAAAGAATTTACTAGTAGAAGACCCTATAATACGTAAAGTATATGAGATTTATGGACCACTAATAAAGCCGCGGCAGCCAGTAAGGAATCCAGAGGAGATCATTAAGCGGTTGAAGAATGAATATAGACTAGTAGTAAAACCCTACATAGTCTATCTAACTGTAGCCGCATTCCTAAATAACCGCCCAGTACTCTACGAAGGACCTCCGGGCACTGGTAAGACTGAGATCGGAGAGGCGATCCTGACATTATGGGCTGGTAAGACAGCTTTCGTACTACCATGTAGCGAGAATTATGATGAATACCGTGTTATAGGCGACTTCCACCCAGCAATGGCTATGGCTAAAGGATTCAATGAAGAGAGCTTTATACCGAGACCGCTATTAGCAGCACTAATACTAGATACTGGGGTATTAATAGACGAGATCAGGAGGAGTAATGAGGACTTCCAAAACATGCTTTTAGACATAATTGATAAGAGGAGGATCATAGTACCCGAGCTGAAGAAAGTCTACTATCAGAGAGGTATTGGTTTCCAAATAATATTTACGAGCAACCCACTAGACATTGCGCAGAGCGATTTAAGCGAAGCATTCCTTAGGAGAGTGATCCGCATAGAATTCAAGTATCCCAGTATTGAGGAGGAATATGAGATCGTAAAGCTTAGACTAGGAAACCTAATAGATCGAATACCCGGAAAAATAGTAAAGAGAGCATTAGAGATTGTAAGGGTTCTCAGGAAAAAAGCAGTCTATAAACCAGGTACAGCAGACCTAGTATCATGGCTAACAATTACAGCAATATTAGCAGAACAGAAAAACAGGAAAGCAACAATAAACGAATTAATCGATGCAGCACGAGCAACTCTCATTAAAAACCCTGAAGACGAGGAGGTTGTCCTTGAAGCTGTGGAATCAGCTGGATAAAGCTGTTAAAGCTGATGTTAACGAAGCACTCGGCAAGTTGGGAGAGATAAGAGATAATATTCCACCGGATAAATTGATCACTTATCTGAAGCTATACATAACATTAAAATCGCTAAATGTACCCATAGATAGGTTCTTTCCGGAATTACTAGGCTCTATTGGGATCAGCTATAAACCAATGGAAACCAGTATAGAACCACTATATAAATACACTAGTACAATGCGCATTCTGAGAAAAATACATGGGAAGAGAAAATTTACAGTTTCAGAAATATTTTCAAATAAGACTTCACAAACTGATCTCCTAGACTATATCTGGCTTAGGAAGAACAAGTATATTATCAAGACGCGTAGCAAGCGTCTAACTATTAATAGGGATATATACGGCGAGTTTTTAGATAAGGAATGTGAGAGGATTATAGA
>JALWZC010000054.1:0-484 GCA_027002875.1 Desulfurococcales archaeon | reverse complement strand
GATTATAGACTATAAAGACATATACAAATATATGATTGAGATTCCCAGCAGATTATGGCCAAAACTGATAACATCACAATTCTTGAAAAACCTTGACTCAAATAGACTTGTACAATTAATTGAAAAATATTATGGATATAATGAAAAGGTAGATAAAACACTTCTAAATGAAGCAGCGGGTAGGGTAAAGACGGATAATAGACTTTCTACAGTACTGTCTAGTAATGAAAGGATAATGAAGAAGCTAACAAGGAGACTGGGTTATGTAAACCCATATTCTATCAATTATATGAATGAGGACGAGCTTAGGGAGGTTAATATCGAGGATGTTCTTAGAGATCTATATAGGATTCCAATAGATGAGAGGCGTAAGATTATATCAAGGAATATGAGTAAAAGATCTATAAGGAGCATTATGTCGAAACTAGACATATATACATTATCCGGTCTTAACGTCAAAATTAAAGAGCCTAGGCTTAAGGCA
>JALWZC010000053.1 GCA_027002875.1 Desulfurococcales archaeon | reverse complement strand
ACCCGTAGCATTGTTTTAAACTATTATTTAAAAAACTTTCATGTATCGATGCTATTACGTTGTTATAATCCATGCATACCACATTGTTATGAAGCTTATAATGGCCATTCCGGCCATGAATGGTACTATTACTCTCTCATAGCTTTCAACGCCAGCAATCCTTATGTAGAGCGGCTTAATTATCAATGCGATCAAGTTTGGTACGAACATTAATACTCCGGTAACAGCGATGTCTCCGACAAGTATACCTAGAGGGTTGAGGGGTATTCCTGGTAGTAGTACGCGTAGCCATACGAGTATTATGCCTAGTATAATGCCGACGATGAACTGTGGAAGCCATAAGTTGGGATCGTTGCTCATGTGGGTTATCTTATTATTCCATATCATAGACTTCAACCATTGAGGCTCAAGCCCCGTATCCGGCCCGAATAACCAGTGTCCAACACCGGTAGCGTCGGGCCCGTAGCCGTAGTAGCCAAGTATAGTGCCGGTAAACGATATTATTATTCCCAGGAAAGCCCCCAGCAACCCTATAATCGTGATCGTCCTCACCCTTACACCAGCAAACTTCGCCAGCTTAAAGCCTTCAAGAACCGCTGGCCCGGGCGTTGTCGCTAGTGTTCTATCGGTTACTAATGGATAAAAGCTCGCAGCCGCTGCGAAGGCTTCCTTACTGTGCCATTTACCAGCATACCTATACGGTAGCCATGGTAGTACTAGCATTTCATGCCACCATGGACCATACCATTGTACCGCTGTTATCCATGTCGTTTCTGCACGCATACGCATCCAGGTGATGTATAGTAGTAGCGTTATGACGACGATCATTAATGCTATGTGGGCTTCAACACCGCTTATAGCTAGCATTATCCATGCTAGTACTAGTCCTCCCCACGCGAATATATGTCCCCATTTAACCTCTTTATTACTCCAGTTCTTCATGTGCCTCCATACTAGGATGAACCACATTATTGGGAAGCCTATTGCTACTCCACGAGTTATTAAGTGGGGCATTAAGCCTACCCAGTGTCCGATGTAGTAGTAGTTGTTTAATGCGTTCTGCGTCGCTTGTAGTGGTACTATTCCCGCAGCTACTTCGACTGGTGGTAGTATTATGTACATTAGTATGTACCATGACACTGCTGTTAGTAGTATGTCTATGGGCATTAGGAAAGCTAGGCCGATGAACAATGGTGATAGGGTTACCATTAACGCTATGTTGTTTCCCACGATGGGCGACAGATCATATCCTCCGAGTAGTGATACGAATAGTGCACCGTAGAGGTCCGGTAGCCCAGTTATAACTCCCAGTGCTTGCAGTAGATTAGGTAGCTCGATTAAGAACCCGACAAGGCCGCCGATGAGGAACCATACCTTCGACCAATTCCTGTGCTCCCATGCGCCGCGGAAGCCAGTAGTCCTCATAACTTCGACGGCCATCTGAGCATAGGGGAAGGGTAGCATTTCCTCCTCGATCCATGGCTTGCGGAATAGTAGCGCGAAGCCTATCTGTGAAACCGCTAGGCCGATGAATACAAGCATCCACAACGCTAGTGCAGGGGCCCATGCCCCTAGTATTGTAAGGTACCAGTCCGGCTGACTTACCAGTAATGCGTGTGCGTCTGGGTCGAATAATGGCTTTAATACGGGCATGGATGTACCCGCAATTGTTATATTACCCTTTGGAACCCATAGGTCCGGCATAAGCCTTCCATAATCAGATATCGGTGCACCGGGACCATAGGACATGTAGATGAGATGTGATAGTAGGAACCTCGAGGAGAAAGCGTATCCGGCACTAGTATTAATTGCTACTAGGTTTAACACGCCATCACCAACGGTTAACGCTAAACCATGGCCGCGGAGGAACTGGAAGAGTAGGCGGAAGGCGAGGTTGATAACGCCGATCAGTAATATGAATATTAAGCCGGGCCAGGCCCATACCCACTCCATGAATGTTATGTGCCATACTAAGCCGTACATTAGCGTCATTATTATAGGCATGATAATTGTGAGGATTACTGCTAGGATTACGCCTGCCTTAGTAACTCCTGTAGGCTCGATCCCCCAAACAAGCTTCCCCATTTCTTTACTTGTCTCCACAATTACTCACCCAGCTTAGGAACGTGTTTTAATTGGGCATGGTAATTCCATATAATAATGTTATAGGGGCTGATAATTTATTATTTACGCAGTTATATCAACTTATTTGTATATAGGAAGGGGATTTATTGGAAAATACTCTTAGCGGATTCAATGTATCTCTTCTTATCCTCTGGGTGGAGAGTCCTCCATAATAGTAACTGTTTCCTAACCGCGTCAATGAACGGCTTGTTCGATTTAACCCATGTTTTAACGTGACCGCTAAGCCTCTTCAAGTATATTGATACCTCCCACTCACCCGGCCCGGTCTCTACTGCTTTTACCTCGAAGTACTGTTTAATACCTGCGTGCCACGGTTTAAGCCTTGCTTCTCCTCTAAGCATTACGTAGCTTTTACCATCACTAGTTGTTCCCTTCTCGAACCCGATCTTTTCGACTACGAAGCTTCCCAGGTCCGGGCTTGTGAACTCTTTAATGTACTCGTATAAGTAATATAACGCACCATATAATTCCTTGAGGGTAGTTATCTTGAATGGTAGTGGTATAATCCATTCATCGCCCTTAGGCTTCGTCGGGTACTCCCACTTCCTCCTAAGGCTTGGTAGAGCCATCTTGCTCGCTTTGAATACCGGGTATATTGTTGCTGATAATACTGCTATGATCGTCGCTGATAAGGCGAAGACGACGTATTTACTGCTGAAATTGGGCCTAAAGACTTCGGGCATTAACGTGGCTGTTACTGCCGTTGTAACAACGCCTATAACGTAGCCTATCACGGTTGCGATCAAAGCGTATGCTAGTGCTTCGGCGATAAACATGAGGCCGATCTGGGTTGGAGACAAGCCTAGTGCAGCGTAGATGAAGATTTCGCGGCGCCTCTCATAAATGCTTCCCAGGAGAACTCCGAGTATCGATACACTCGCGATCACTATTGGGGCTACGACATAATTGAATCCAGAGCCCCCTAGGGCGATAAGTCTAGAATACTTAGCTACAGTTTGCATCGGTGTTATCAAGTATGTATCGACGGATGGAATCATATATATTATGTCCTTACTTATCTTTAATGGGTTGAACGGCGTCCTAACACTAACTTGTCCAACAAAGAATTGTACCTGGTTTCCCAGCCATGGATTAATCCTTGCAAGTCTTGCAGGTATAAAAGCGCATCCAGATAAGTCTCTAGCTCTTGGGAATCCTATTACTGGTGTAATGGTTGCGCCATCACCTTCTACAATGTTGATCAGTTTCTTCGAATCGTATAGTCCAACTACCTTTAATTCTACACCGGCTAGTGAAACTATTGAGCCTACTTTTATCTTACCATTCGTAATGTTTACTACGTAAGCCGGTAATATTACACTGTATGTATCATTATCGTTAAACCATCTACCACTAACTATTATCCTCGAAATATTCGTGATCCTATCCTCGGATGGCTCTG
This sequence comes from Desulfurococcales archaeon, assembly GCA_027002875.1. Lineage (GTDB taxonomy): Archaea > Thermoproteota > Thermoprotei_A > Sulfolobales > Desulfurococcaceae > WAON01. The sequence continues at coordinate 16,935 of JALWZC010000053.1, read as the reverse complement.
TGCCTACTATTGACTGCATCGGCAGGAATTGCTCAGGACTATTATACGGGTAGATCGGGTATGCCGTTATAGCCCAGTATCTAGCTACGGCTGTACCGTTGAATAATACCCTGACGTTTTCAACCAGTTGCGAACCAATAGGTAGGTTTCTATCTATAGTCTCCCGCTGTAATAGTAATCCCTCAGGCCTTGTAGGCGTGTATCCATGTAGTAGTAGTGGTTTCGGCGCTACGTAGGTTGATACACTCGTGAAGATCACTATGCTGATCACAACCATTATCAGTGTTATAAGGGTTAACCATGTGCGTAGCTTCCTCTTCTTCATATACTCTACTCCATAGCTAAAGGATATATAGCTCGTAGCAACACGGCTCCTCTCAACGACGTGAGCTCCAACCTTCTTCTTCCTAACTTCTTTCAATGCAGCGTTAAAGTCTCCCAACAATACGAGTAGTGCGGGGGTTACTAGTATTATCATGATGAATCCTATAATAGTCATTATCGCATTGGCCGTTAAGTGGAAAGCCGGGTGTATGTAGAAGAATAGTGCACCCGGTATTAGGGTCGCAATGATAGTCTTACCGAGTACGCTGAAGGGGCTTGCACCTGGTTTTCGGAAGTATAACGCTGTTATGAAAGCAAATAATACTAGGAGTATTGAGAATAGGGTTGCCGTATTCTCGATGTCAAGGTATGCGGACTTCATTAATTGATACGCGTTATAACTCAGTGTTATACCGGTCCTAACATATACCCGGTAACGCGTATAGTTATACTCGCTTAGAGCACTCCTTGCTTCGTCTAAATAGTATTTACTACGCGATAAGAATTCCTCGGTCGCCGGATCCCTAACCTTATAGTATATCAGCTTCTCGATCCTTCGGGAGACGATGTTTGTAGTTGAGACTAGTGCGTCGTAAGGACTATACGTGTGTCCCGGCTTCACTTTCTCATATACATAGTATACGGGCTCCGGGCCGAAGACTATACTGTAATTCATATTGCTCCTAGTAACATAGGCTACGAAGAACCCGTTCTCGTCTAGTCCGAGGTAGAAGTAGTCCGGCTGTGCAAGAGTGTCTTGTCTTACGAGCTTATACCCGATCTTTCCTCCCTCGGCTGGTGTCTGGTAGGTTAACGGATCGATCACCATGTTAATCCTAATCGACCCATTAAATTTAACAATCCATACCTCCCACGGATGCTCCCTAGAGCCCGTTACCGGCTGGTATAGCGATACACTGGATCCGTGGCTTGCATGCCCCATATCGTTTAATGCTAGTACTTTTCCATCCGAGGACAATACTACTACGTTTAATGCTAGACTCATAGATCTAGAGGTTGGTAAGCCGTAGGCTTTAAAGTAGCCTTGCTTATTCGTTAATAGGTATATTCTGAGATTCCATGGATTTGTCGCTGTAAGTCTGGAGCCTGCTGATATTATTACTAGTGCGGGAGGTAGGCCGGCTTTGTCTAACGGTATTTGTTGTCCAAGCCTAGGATTCCAAACCATTACCTGCCCTACCAAGTCTGCGAACATTTCCAATCGATCAGTAGTCGTTGTCCTCGTTGGTGCACCAGTTGTTGTACCCTGCCTTATAGCTTTATCCATTTCCTCGGGAGTTAAATTATAGAGTATACTAAGCAATCCATCGAGAACACGGAACTGTACCGCGATGTTCGTAGTATTTAGATCATCATAGTAGTCTATCGGTGTAGCCTGCTTTCCACGATTAGCGAGGGCTGATTTAAGGGTGAAGGCTGGTAAACCAGCATGCCACATTGTTTCAGTATCGAGCCAGAAGGGGCCTGGGAATAGAGACCACCATCTCTGGGGGTCTAGAGCATAGGAGTATAGTGCTTTCTCAGCAGAACCCATTGATTTGCCCAGTAGCTTCCCTATCGTCTCCTCGATCCCTATTCTCGTATAGATTACTGTTATGAACCTATTAAAGTAATCCATGGGACCCCTTGAAATTGATCCTGCTGTTGCAGTGTAGAAGTAGCCTATGCTAACCGGCGCAACGTATATGGTGTTCGGGTTTAAATCTATCCCTACGTAGATCGTTTTAGCTGGGTCGAGCGTTACCGTGTAGTTGCCCAGGTTGATCGGTGTTTTATTGAAAACATGTTTTTCGACGAAGAATCTTGACCCGGCTAATCCCATATAGTGCCCCGATAAGAACGCTATCAACGTGTCGTAACTGGGCGTTTTATTCCTGAATACTCGTACGAGCCTGTAAAGGTATGCTGTCCCTATAGAATCGGTTGCACCCGGTGCTAAGCCTATAGCGGGACTCCATGAGTCGTAGTGTGTTAGTAGTACTACTAGGTGATCATGCCTCTGCCCGGGTATGTAGGCGTACACGTTTACTCCAACGCTTACTCTCCACTTCGAGCGTAGATTTACCTCCACGATTTTCCCGTTAAGATCGCTTAGGCTTAACCCTCTACTTCTGAGTATTCGTGTTGAAAGATACCCTATTGGTAGGTTAACGGGTATATCTAGATATTTATTATACATGTTCGAGTTAACCGTATCAGGGGTATCGTAGAAGAATACTGCCCTTACCCCCAAGTGCGGATCAAACAGCCACTGCCACTGGTAATCTACAGTCATGGGTAAAAATACTATAGTGTCATGGAGATCGACACCGTCGAGATCGCTGAGGCTCCTAGCAACAACGGCTCGCCCATTAACCTTAACGTTTACTGGTACTCCACCGCTAGGCCACAATGGGTAGACATCTAGTTTTACACCGTTAACCAATAGGTAACTACCATCATTAACAGGGACAACTACGGGGTATTTTTCAGAACCAGTAGGAATTCCCAGAGAATCTAGTTTTCCAAGTATTACCTGGGCAGTTTTTAGCGAGCCATTATGGCCCGTTAACTTATCCGGTATTTTTGATAGTTCCTCGAGGAATCTGATCGATGAATTATCCAAGGTAACATTATATAATACCGGCTTAGGTGTTAATGGTAAGTTAATATTACTTAGGACAACACGCGAACCGCCTTTAATATCTACGGGTTTTCCGGAATAATACCCGTTATGATACAATATAGGGGGGATGGTAAAGGATAAAATGAGCATAAACAACAACGGGATGAATAAGTATTTACGATTATCCATTACCAAACACCTATCACCAGTCGATTAAATAATAAGTATATTATTGTTTTCACCCTCAATTCTTTAAACTAGTATTTTTAGGGAGGTGAAAAAGCTGTAGGGTTATGTTTTCCTTTTCTTCATAATTGCTACTACTGCGATCACCGCGATTAATACTACGATCACGCCGATCCATACTAGTAATCCTAGGCCGCTGCCTCCTCCACCGGCTCCAACGCCTGCTCCATAAACGATCTTTAACTCATAGGTGCCGGGCTTCTGTATATCTAGTTTTACTCTTACCGTATTGCCTTGCTCAGTGTATGGTAGTTCTGTCCCGTTTAGTAGGGCTTTAATGAATGTAAATCCGCCGGTTGATTGTTTAGGTAGCACGAGGGTGTATTTTCCCGGTACTTCTAGTGTTATGTCTGTGAAAGTTCTCGTTGTTTGCTGTGATGAGCCCGAGATTATTCCTATAGATGTAACCTTGTAGACTTGTACTCCTATATCATTATAGATCGCGAATGTTATGTTGCCCGCTAATGCGTCTAGTTCGGATACCTGGTCGCTGCCGACGAAGATTATCGTGAATTTCGAGATTAATTTCACGGTGAAGTTTAATCCCAGAGTGTCTCCCTCCTTTAGTACAGCTATGATCTCTATATCGGTCGGCTTGCTCCCGTTGGGCAGTATCCAGTTTTCAAATGTGTATCTTCCATACCCGTCGAGTGTTAATCCTTCAACTTTTGCTAGTTTTAAGATGTAGCAGTGTGGTTCTTTGAATGGTAGTTTTATCTGAAACGTGGTTGATGAAAAGTTTGCAAAGCTTACTTCGGCTAGGTAGGTTTTAGTGTCTGCATCGTATATGTAGAAGGCATCGTCGGGTATGCCTTTACCGCCAACAGTATTGATCTGGACAGTTATTGGGTACTGTAGTTTGTAGGATACTTTTACACAGGGTATGCTTAGCGATAATTGATCGCTGAGCATCTGTTTAATTATATTGCTCGGTAACTTGAATTTTGATAAGAAGTATTCGGATATTGGGCCCGAGTAGAACCTCATATGATATTCCTCTTTCTGGTTAGGCTGTAGATCAACTGGTTTAAACTCTATTCTTACTAGTGTTGAAGCTGTTCCACCGGGTCTTGTCTCGAACCATACATAGGATGTTTTAGCTATCGTCTCTTGATCAGCCATTTCGAGTATTTCAACCCATCCCCATGGGGATGGATCTGTAGAGTTATCTATAAGGCCTATGGCTAACGCATCGCCATCAACCTTGACGGGGCCGCCGGGTAATCCGCCGCTCCAACTCGTTCCCTGAGTATAGTGTTCAAATGTTCCATCCTTATGAATTATGAACTGGCCGTCATTACCATTATCCTTACCCAGTAATCCAACTAATTCTATCCCGGGTCCTATCGGCCTAGTCCATGCTTGTGTTAAATCGATCTTTATTTCCTGGCTTCCAGTGTTTATAAGTGTCATGTTAAAGTCCATCCAGAAGGTTTTCTTGTACAGTTTAAACGTCTTGATAACCTGTAAGCCGTTGAAGGGGTCCTCGGTTATCGTATAGGTGATCTTAAATACCGTATAATTATCCGTATCCTCAATTACTTCGGCATTAGCCGGGGTTGTGATTGCTTTACCATACCACGGGTTGTTATCGCTGATTAAATCCCATAATACGGTTTTAGGAGCGGGGGATAAACCGCCTCCTCTGAGCCCGCCAACACCATTAGTTCCAACCGGCGTGTTTGCGAAGCTGTTACACGTAGCTATGACGTTAGCAAGTGCACCGCCATGTTCTAGGTCGAATTCAAGCTTGATAAAACCATTCTCCACCGTCCAGTAATTCTGCCCCTGCCCTACCACCGAAGGGATCGTAGATACTACGGGTGCTACTAATAATATAATCAATGCTACACTTAGGGCTTTCCCGCCTCTCAACACTTACTATCACCATTTTTTAATGGTTTTAGAATGCACTATTAAAAACTATTTATTCAGCTACATCGCTGAGCCTTTACTTGGTTAAATCAATTGATTCAAGCTCTTAGCAAGAATGATCAATCCATGGGGGAGTATCTTATCCTTAAACACTACCTGATCATGGAGGGGGATAATTAAGTGGCCTTTATAGATCCCGGCCGGGTTAATTATGTATAATGCTTGAACAGCGAATAATAGGATCGCCGCCCCACGCCAATTAAGGCTCTCAATAAATACTTCAACCATTCTATCACTATAGAGTAGCCTCTTCTTCAACTCATTGTAGACATCTATATTCTCTAGCCTCATAGCTTCAAGTAAGTCATTAATCGATAAACCCTGCTCCCTGAGAAGATCCAGTAATGCGTTTTTAACCGGTATATAGCCCCGTTTTTCACCACTCCGTGCAGAAAGCGTTCCTCGCAACTTCTACTGCCTCTTCAAGTCTTTTCTCCGGCGCTTTAACTAGTGTTGTCTGTACATAATCAGGCTTAATACACTTGTTAACCTTCTCCACAATCGCCCCGTATTTTAGCACCTTTACTAGCCTGTGCCGAATATTATACGTGGATAAATGATCTTTCTCGACAGGTTCTAGGATCGTCATTCTAGGTATTAGTCTTTTGAGGATCCTCTCCCTTGTTTCACCATATTTTTCCTCATCACTAGCTACATAGTTTGGAAGAGCGAATTGTACTACGTGTATCTTCTTATCCCTTGACAACAGGTAGGCCATGCTAAAACCGATCTTGAAAACCCTATCGACAAGGAAATAGCCGCTATAGAGTCTCAGCCCTATACCCATAAGCCTCCATTCAACTTTCTCGTTAATAATTGGGTGACAATCTATACTCGAAAGTATTTGGTTGAAGAGTGTTTGTGAGGCTTTCACTCCATCCATTTGTGTTATGAATAGTCTTTCGGTTTCACTACATCTCCACGATGCAGTTAATACTTTTGTTTTCCCGGTTAAGATGTTCATATAGCCTTGATGTGTTTTAACACTTATTCTTAGCCTACTTTTACGGGTGTACCCTTTCTTTTCCAGTTTTGAGAGGTAGGATTCATAGTCTTTGAGGGGTTTCTTCTCGCTTTTACTCCTCCGCCAGTATATTTCTAGTTTGGCACCTTCGGGTGGTGCAGCTATTAATACGCCGTTGATCGTTGTTCCTCCTTCACTAGTTACTTCCCAATCCCTAGGTAGTTTTAGGGAGACGTGGTTCCATGAGATCTTTTTCAACCCTGTTCTTCCCCTTCCGGTATAATCACTTCGACAAGCCCTTTCTCCACCAGCATTCTTAGATAAGTGTATACCGCTATCTCCATGTTCCTCCTAGACATTCCCGTTTTCTTCATCATGTGCCTCACGATATCTTCAACTGTATGTTTACCGTCGCAGAGCTTCCATACCTCCGTTCCCATCCTATCGAGTACTATCCTCTTATATTTGGGGAGTGGGGTTAGGGATAATGCTTTGAGTATTTTACCTTTTAAGCCCTTATACTCGATCTCTACGAGTATTACCGCGTTACCCTCCTCGTCTAGCTCGTAGTCATCAGTTATCCTTACGGGCCTAGATTTTAACCAGGCTTCGCGCGGTATCCTAATACCTTTCCCGGGCATTCTCCTCTAACCAGTGTAGATCATTAATGCTTTCCTAGCCGACTTCTCCCATGTATATTCTAGAGCCCTATTATGTGATGACTTCCTAATAATCCATGGTGCTTCGGGGTTGCTGTATAATAGGTTTCTTAGCGTTCTATCGTTTATCTTCTCGACTAGACTATACCATTCCTTCCCCCATGGTTCACGATAGCCCGTCTCCATGAATAGTAGAGCGTCCGACAACTTGGAGGCTAGATCAATTGGATCGCCAGGCTCTACGTGTAGCCCGGTACCATTGAGACCATATAAATGTATGTCTTTCACCGTTTCCGCTAAGCCGCCAGTCTTTGACGCGACGACCATGTTACCAGTGATCATTCCCTCAAGTGCTACGAGCCCGAAAGGCTCGTAAAGACTTGGGATCACCATTACATCGCTTGACATATGGGCTAAGTAGTAGAGGCTTTCGGCTTTACCGAATATTACTCTAAGGTTCTCCCTGTACAAACTAGCCGCTTCAACCAGTTCTTCTGCAAGCTTCCTCTCCCCCCACACTGGGAGGAGTAATAGAAGTATTCTAACAGTTGGAATATTAAAGATTACATCCTCAATTGATTTCAATAATACATGAATACCCTTCTGTCTTGCAAGTCTTCCAGTCATAATAGCTAGGGGTCCCTCTGCCTCGAAAGGCTTTGTTTTCCCATCAGGCATTAATGGCTCTAGACTTATCCTTTCAAGGAATACGCGGAATTCATGATCCGCAATAACGGGTTCTCTCTGAGGCATAGTGCCTAATGCTTTAAGTTCCGTATAAGTTCTCAGACTCCTACGATGAACCGGGTTAAACACGTTGATATCGCTCTTAAGGCTTGAGTGAATCCTAGTAACCGATTTAATTATCTCGGGTAACTTCCAAGTAGTTGCATTAGGTATATAGTCGAAGTATCTTTCAAGGTCCCAGCCAAGCCTTTTAACAAGCTCCTTAACATACTCTCTACTCACAGTAACTGTTTTATCACTAATGAGAGCACCGAGTCTATCTGCATAACTGTTCGACAGCTCATAGTACTCTCTGATCGTTTTCCACCCGTAGATCCCTCTAATCGGTATATGCGGATCTAGCCCGATACCAGTAGAAACTTGATCTATACCAAGCGTCGCCCTTGATAATAAGTGTATTTGATAGATGAACCTTTTATTCTCACTAGGTTTTTCCAGCACCGTCTTAGCAGCTATAATAACCGGGACACTATGCCAGTCATTACCATGTATTATATCGGGCCATTGAATCCCGGTTTCCGACTTTTTCTCTAGTAGTATTCTTACTAGGATGCTCCAGACCCTTATCTTATCCATGATGTGTTTTGGCGAATATATTTCCAGGTGATCCAGTATTCCCCCGCTGAAAATTATATGGGGTACTGGAGGCTTATCGTATAAATAAATTCCGTGTCTTACCTTGTCGATTTCTATAGATAACAACTCCTCTAAATGATCTCTTCCCCGCTTCTCCGCGAAGCCGTGGCTCGGCGTCAAAACGTATACGTTATGGCCGAGTTTCTTTAATGCTTCGCCGAGTCTCGGAGGTACCTCTGCAAGGCCTCCGACTTTAGCCGTGTATATTGATTCGAAGCTTAGGAGCCAAATATTCAAACCGAGTTATCCTCCCTTCTATAGTGTTTTCCCCAGTAATTTGTTTATGGTAGTTCTAATTTTGCAATAAGAGTTTCCCTATCTCCTGGTCGTAGGGTCTTCTCCCTGATGATCATTACTGCTATACCCTGCGGTATAGGCTTAAATCCTTTCTCGGTCCTCGCCAGCATATTTAGCGGCGCTATCCAGTATATCTCGTCTTTCCGGGTTTCAAGCTTAATATCTGGATAGTCGGGTGCTTTGAACACTACTTGTCTCGTAATACCTCCCCATTCATTATCCCTAGTGTAGAATTCGCCGTTGACTATGTATCCTATTGGTTCGCCCTTGCCCGTTCGATCAATTTTTGGTGCAAGATGATACTCGTAGCCAATTTTTGCCGTAACCGGTTTATCGCCTTTATTCTCAACTATATAAGTAGTAGATAGCTCGTTGTCCCTTACCTTAATCCTTTTCTCAACCAGTATCCTTGATACAAGGCTTCCGGCTAAATAATATCCGCCTAGGCTTCTCATAATTAATTCATCGCTGGGTGTAATTGAGACACTATACTTTTTCAACGCTAGATCACTATTATCCTTGAATGGCGTATTATTTATCCAATCGTGCAGTGTAGTAGAGGGCTCCCATAAGTGTACCCTTAGACTAACTCTACGATACCAGTCTGGGTTAAAGCCCGAACCGTGGAGATATGGTTCTGGGTACCTAGTCATAGTGTCTTGCAGGTTGTGCTCGTAGCCGTCGCGTTTTATATCCAGCTCAAACATTGTTCCCCCATCGCTTGGCTTAAAATAAGCGTTTAGCCTCCTAGACTCGTATAGTACCTCTATCCTACCATCGTAGTCGAAGTCTACTCGTTTAATTACTGGTTCGTGCTTTTCATAGTAGCCTATCTCTTCTTCAGCTATTTTCTCGGCCTTAATGAGGTTCTCATAGATTGCTTGTCTCAGGTGGGATAAGTATATTCCACCGAATAATCCGTGCCAGTATGCATCATTACACTGGGCTAGGTAGTATAGGTTCCATGCTTCCCGCGGTATCTTCGGAGCTTTTACTAGTTTGCCGCGGACATACAGCATTTTCTTATGCATATTGTTGCTCTCCCTATATTTCAACTGGAAGTTTCGGAAGAACCCGTTACTCCATTCTAGCATTTTATCATAGCTTCCTGTGGGTAAGTAGATTAGTCCTCGCACACCGTGTTCCCGAAGGTACTCCGTTGGGTGGAGCAGTTTTATCTCGTTCCGTCTAAGCCTGAGCTTTGAGAGGAAATCATTCAGCCACCACCGAGCCCAGCCTGGATCAGCCCATTCACCGAATTTCTCCGCATCGCTACCCCATACTAGTACTCTATCACCCGTATCAGTCGCCTTACTCATCATGTAGTTGAATACTTCCTCACTACTACTCCATGGTAGGACGTATCTTAGCCCTGCATCGATGAAGAAGACTTTAACCCTCTCACCCCCTTCCTCAGTATTCCAGGCATAATAGGCGTCCTCTTGTGGATGACCCGCTCTCAGCAGCGTTGAGTCATCTACCAGTACGTACTCTATACCGTTCTCGGCTAACGGTATGGGCAAGCTAGGCTCCCAAACCCTCTCCGGCAGCCAAAGACCCCTAGGCTTTAAGCCGAAGTATTTCTCGAATAAACGAATATATTCCCTAACCTGGTCTACGCGATCACTTCGGGGGAGTAGTGGGAGAATTGCTTCTCCAAGACTGCCTGCAAGGAATTCTATCGTACCGTAATCTCCAAGCTTAGCGATCTCATCGATCCACTCGGGATGATTATCAATCATGTACAGCAATAGTGGACCGCTAATATGCACGGTGAAATGCAGGTCTGCATACTTCTTGAATATTTCGAGGAGCAGCCTATAACTATTCACATATATTTTCTCGTTAATCCACTTCAACTGGCCGTGAGGCTGGTGGAAGTGTATAGTGAATATAAAGTTTACACTAGCCATTGCTTTCTCGCCATTTAAGAGTCTTTACCTGCAAGATTAAAAATAATAATCATACTATGGGAGCGGATTAGAGTTATTTGTTGAAATAACTCTTTAAAATCCTGCGGACGCTCCTGATAGCCTCATCTGCGGGAGTAGTAGGGGTTGTGGCCTCGTTTATCTCATCTACGAGATCTTTTAGTCCATACACGTGCTCTAACCAAGACTGTATATCCCCTCTCCGTAAATGATAGAGTACAGACTCCTTAGGTACACGGTCCAAGGCTTCGATTAACTCCCTAATACTCGATGCATGTATTCCGGTGTACTCACCGGTGGGCTTGTAGAAATAGAAGGCTTTATCCATCGGTACCTCGAGGTTATAGGCTACTTTCACCCTATTCTCCGGGAGTTTCTCCGCGATCATTCCGGCGAGTAGTGAGAGAGCCTGCACATAGATCGCATACGCGTCTGGAGCATTCTTATAGGGTGAGAAATAACTATGAACCTGCTCGATGCTCCCGAACTTCGTAGCAATATAGTACAGGTGGTCACTGATCGTTAAAAGCTTCCATATACGCAGCAGCTCGGGATCACCTAGTGCTTTAACATAGGGTCTTAAATCGACAAGCATCTTGAAAGCGTTACGCTGCATATGGTTTCCAAGCCATGCAGACAAGTCTCTCTCATCTGCCCAGCTAATACTGGACCATGGGGGTACGTCTATTACATCCCTTGGAGGATACTTCTCGACTACTTCGCCAGGAGTCGAAGTATATAGATGGCTATACTTCAAAATCTCGCCGGGAAGCCATTTTAGAAACTCGTGTATACCGGTCTCCGGCCAGTGGTGTTCGCCGAAGGTTTCATAATCCATCGCTAGAAATACTACGTCTCCCGGAGTTGCTGAGAGCCAGGCAGCGTATTTATCCGCTGTCAATGGGTACTGGTCCCAGCTCCTATCGCTAAACCTATAACCGATATCATCGCTCAACCTGTAATTCCTAGTCAATACCCTTATATCGCTCCCATAAGCCTTGTATACATAGTTCGGACTCCTCCAGCCCAAGACCCAGTCGACGCCCTCAGTCAATACTACTCGATACCCCATTGTCGAGAAAAGCCAAGCAATGTCATTATTATAGCTAAACTCGGTGTTCTCAATACTTACGGGTTCATAGCCGAACAATTCCCTCATAAGCTGTCTATGCTCTCTAACCTGTTCCCTCAACTCAGCGTAGTCCTTGATAGGCATGAAAGCTGACATACTGTGATAATAAGTTTGTTCTACGAATTCAACCATACCAGTACCAGCGAGTTCTTGGAATAACTCGATCACCCTAGGAGTCCATCTCTGAGCCTGCTCGATGAAGACGCCGCTTATAGAATAGCTTACTTTGAAGGGTTTACCTGTATTCTTAAACCTTTTAATATTTTCAAGGATTATACTTGTTGCCGGGATGTAGCATTTAGCGGATGCTCTCTCCATGACTAGCTTGTTTAACCCGTTATCGAATATAGCCTCCTCAAGATCACTTGGCTCGAGGCTTCCTCGAAGAGCTTTATCTAGTAATTTATTATAAGCATTCCTATCCAGCCGGTAAGGCTGGTGTACCTCAAACATGAAAACAATATCCGTCACGACTAATCCAACTCCTCTAAAACCGGTTTATTCTAGCAATTATTACTTATACCTAACTTGTTCATATGCAGGTATTGATGGATTCAATAAACCAATGATTGGTACCGGGACCCATTCGGGCCTATACATTGCCTCATAGAGAATCTCATATAATGCCCTCTCAATAATCCATGGGAGTAGGTATTCATTGTATTTCTGGGTTAAGTCTCCTCTAGGTATCCCGTGAAGGTACTCCCTATTTATTATTGAGGATATGTATGAGAGAGTCATACTTAGACTATGCCTCATCCTCCACTGCCACGTTGCATCATTTTTTAATAATTTTCGAGCTATTCCATGTATAGTCCCGCCTCTAACTTCTCGATAAGCCATGAATGATAAGTATTGGAAGCTTCTAATCATCGATGCTACATCCCTGAAAACTGGTTCCTTCATTAACCTCTCCTCGGGGCTTCTCCCAGGCTCTCCTTCGAAATCCGTTATGATGAAGTCCTCTCCCCTAGGTACATAGATCATTTGTGCTAGGTGTAGGTCTTGATGAATCCTAGCCTTAACCCTATCCTGGTATAGCTTCATGTATTTTTCCGCGTATTCTACAACTATCTTCCCCTTCTCCTCGAATAATTGCCTCCAGAAATCCGCTTTTTCAAGGTCCCTCTTCCGATCAATTCCTGCGATATTATTATCCATAACTTCGAGTATTTCCTCATACCTCTGATTAAGCCTTTTTATCCATGACTCTATGTCTTCACCAGTTATTGATTCGGCCCCGAAGAAGCCCTTATCTCCAGGCTTATTTAGGAGGTAGTGTAGTTCACCTATTATTCCTCCAAGCTTGCCTGCAAGCCCGATCCTCAAGCCTCCCCTACTAGACCTATTCCTAAAATACTCCAAGCACGCCTTCCAGAAAGGGTATCCCCCATCTCCACGACCTTCAACATAACGTGTTACAAGCGATACTGTTTTGTCTTTAAGCCTGTAGAGATAGTGGAGAACCGGTATATGCTTATAATTCTCCAGTGCTAGCTTCTTAAACATTAAAGGCTCCATTTCAACCTTTGGAAGCAGCCGATAACTCTTAACAACGACTGCATCACGATTATCAAGCAATAGCTTCGACACTATATTAGTTGTTTCAAGCGATAATGGCGACGCACTAACCGGTTTCCCAATAATAGGCTTCAATTCTTCCCTAACAATATCCTCATTCCCATTGAGTGCTTCAAGATAATCAGGGTAGAATTCAGCCTCTATTAATAATTTATCATTATAGCTAAACACTCTATCCTCAGGAAGACCAGGGTTTTCATCAACAATTCTCAGCGGAAGATAAAACTCCATATTATCAGTTGAAAAAACAGTGAATATGTGTCTATCAATGATATTAATGTACTTGATCTTTATCTCCTTCCTAACATTCCTCCAAGGCCACCATCTAATCTTCGGGAGTTTTTCTTCAATACTTTTAATCACTCTAACCCGTATATTCAAGGATTCCAGCCGCCATTATTCTCCATAGAGCCTAGTATAGTAGTGGTTAATCAATCGTTTACTACTTATGTCTTATGTTTTAACTATCTTCATGTGGAACTCGAGGTATTTTATTAAGTCTTCAATAGATTTTAATTCTCCCCTCTCCAGTTTCTCCGCGAGGTGCTGGTCCTTTAATCCATTCTTGATCCATTCTAATAAATACCCCCTACGTAAGTGTTCTTCGGCAATACTCTTCTCTATTAATTCATACTTGAGCACAGCATATAGTTGAGCGTAATTCTTGACTTCTAGGGGAATAGGCGTACCAGTTGAGGGATCTGTGAATATGTAGGGGGCTCCTGCCCTATACTCGGGCTTGATCTTTTCCAGGAAGTCGCGGAACATCTTCCCCTTACTCGTTAGAACATATATATTGCCCCCTTTCCTCTCGACTAATCCCTGTTTCTCGAGTATTGTAAGGTATTTTTTAACGGAGGATGCTAATAGACCGGTTTCCCTGGAAACATCGTTAACGCTTAATTGATCGTTTCTGAATAATAGTATCAACCTATAGAATGCTGGTTTGATCTGCAAATCCCCTATCACCAATCAGAGACTATTCGTGTTAGTTTAGAGATGGTGAATCAGTTTTAAAGGTTTCCCGTAAAACCCTATACTTACCTGTTCCTATATGTATTAACGGGTTAAAGTATATACAAGAACAGTTTATAGCGGGGCTATCAATAGCTTCTCCGTATCAATAGTCTTCGAAGCAATTACGAGCAAGGCTACGCTAGCAATTGATAAAACTGCTAAGTGTATTAAGGCCCTGCTAATATAACCAAGCACGTATCCCTGTATTACGAGTATACTGTGAGTAAATGGGATCAAGTATAGCGGTACAAGTATCTCATTGGGCAGCCTTATATAGTCTACGAAGAAGCCCGTGAAGAAGAAGACTAGTGCAACTATCGTTACAAGGCTTACAATGTTCGAAGCACTACGGATTCCTCGGGTACGAGTTATAAAGGGTAATGCAATGCTTATCGTTGAAAGTATTGTGAAGAACGCTGTTAGCGAGTGCAGTACAAGTAGTAATGGATCAATTATTACCCCGAAGGGTACCCCGGACACTATACTTACAGAGACCATGTATACTACAAGGCCTATAATATCTGCTAGAGCAGTAATTAATCCGAGGAGAGTTGCGGCTACTAGCTTAGCATATATTATCCTCTGCGGAGTAGTCGGTGACGCCAATAACAACTCGATCGTCTTCCTCTCCCTTTCACCAATAATACCATCAATAACATAGCTCGCCGCTGGTGTAACTACGAAGCTAAAAGCTAATACTAGTATCCTTGCAAAAGCATTCCTCAATACTACTGCTCTACTAACCGGCTGACCACTGATACCAACTACTTCCGTCCTCGCAGTTACTGGGTTTCTCAGGGCTGGTATCGTAGCATTAAGACCCAACAGCTGGATAACCGCGTTCAGCTTAGCATCCGAAATATTCCTTGAAAACACGTTTATTATACTATAAATCGTCGATTCAGCTCTAATAGCGGCTTGTACACCCGCTCTTCTCAGAACCTTCACTCTAGCAGTACAATTTAGACTCGACGCATTCCTCGAAAACCCTCTAGGGATTATTAAGGCTACATCAATATCCGGGTTTTTCACAACGTTTATACTATGACTAATCGTTACATTATAGCCGAGTTTTTCCAATATTTTAGTCGTATTACCCACAAGCCATCTCGACGAAACCGTAATGTTTAACAATTCGTTTCTAACAGTTGAATCATCGAGATCTACAACCGCTACGAGAACAGGCTGCTGTTCTACAAGTGCTATACCCATGAATCCTATAAGTGGTAGGCTTATGAGTGGTAGTAGGATGCTTGTAAACAATGTCCTGCGATCCCTGTATAAGTCTAGGAGCTCCTTCCATAGAAGTACTCTTAAATCACTTGTAAAACTCATGTCTCACCATGCTCCTCAACGGCTTTTACAAAGGCTTCCTCGAGGTTTAACGCGTTATACCTAGCCTTTAATTCGCTGGGGCTTCCCGTTGTTATAATCTTCCCATTGATGATAAAGGATACCCTGTCACATAGATATTCTACTTCCAACATGTTATGACTACTGAGGATCACGGAGTGCTCGGTTCGAGCCACGTATTCCTTAATAATCCTCCTCACCCTTACCGATGCGTATACGTCCAGCCCACTTGTTGGCTCATCTAGTATTGCTAACTGGGGACTCCTCATAAGGACTAGTGCGAGCAGCAGCCTCCTCTTCATACCCTTACTATACTCTCCAGCCTTCCTATCCAGTTTATCACCTAACCCGCTTATCTCCGCTCCATATTTAACGGTATTCTCAATGTTTTCTACGCCATATAATTTTGCATAGAATAATAGGTGTTCGCGACCCGTTAGCCTCGTGTAGACTTCGGCTTCTTCTGGTAGATAGCCGATCATCCTCCTAGCCTTAAAAGGTTCTTTCACGACGTCTATACCGTTGAGGTTAATCATGCCCTTAGTAGGCTTAAGGAGGGTAGCTATCATTCTCAGAGTAGTCGATTTACCAGCCCCGTTTGGACCTATTAATCCGTAAATCTCCCCCTGTTTTAAGCTAAACGATAAGCCTTTAACGGCGTGGGTTCCATCATCATAGATTTTATGAAGATCCTTTACAACCAGCATAAGTCTCCCAGCCAAAGCTATCCCGCCGATTCAATCTATTACAGCGCTCCAGATACTACCTGCGTAATACTGTGGTATATACACTGATACGTTATTGATATATACGTGTAGGATTCAACTTATATATTCCCAATGCCTACCATATTTGTTGGAGGGGTAGCCTCCTTGAATAAGCTAGTTAAGCTGCGCGTCGTTGATTTTCTTAATAATTATAAGGATAAAGGGTTTATTGTTTTAAAGACAGCTCTAGATATAGCTATCGATCCAGGCATTGATCACCGTTTAGGTGATTTCAGCTTTAAACTACTAGTTCTCAGGCTTCAGAGTCGTGGTATAAGCTATGATCCTAGAAATATTCTGAGAATTCTGGAGAGAAATTATGGTTTAATCGAGAAATCCTATGATTCTAGGAGGCAGAAGTGGTGGAGGTTTGTTGACTTAGAGGAAACTAGGAGGGCATTATACGAGTACTACTCCGGAGGCTCACTCGACGAGCCTAGGTTGCGGCTCCTGTTATTAAAGTATAAGAGCCTTGAACCGAAAAAACTGCTTGACACGTTAAGAAGACTTAGCTCTAAAGAAATCCTTACGAGCATTGATAAAAGAGTTTTCCGTAGGCTAGTCTTCGATGAATTAGAGAGGATTATCGATATCCTAGAATCAATGATGGAGTATGAGGATATTTTTCAGAATGAGATCAGAGTCCTCAACGAGATACTTGAAATGGCTGAAATAGTTGCTGGTAAATTAGATATAAGCACCGATAATAAATATAAGGCA
>JALWZC010000052.1 GCA_027002875.1 Desulfurococcales archaeon | reverse complement strand
CTAGTGTAGTCGTTAAACCCGACGGATCTGACGAGAAAGCGTATAGTAAAATACACTTATTGAACGCATACGGCTACCGTGAATCAGACTAACTAGAACCTGGAGATAAGCCTTCGAGGCCCATAATGATTGGAGGCTTCAAGTTTTACATTGCGATCTGTTACGATATAAGGTTTCCAGAGCTATTCCGGCACTATGCGTTGAATGGGGCAGACGGTGTACTAGTCCATATGGGTTGGGTTAGGGGTCCTCTTAAAGAAGAACTCCTCAATGTTCTAGCACGAAGCCGTAGCCATGAAAACACTATGTACCTTGTTGTTGCAAACCATACGGGTAAACAATACACTGGGCGTAGCGGATTATTCAATCCTTACGGGTATAGGGAACTAGATATGGGGGTGAAGCCCGGTTATAGGGAGGTAGTGCTCGATAAGGGAGTCGTAGAATCGGCTCGTAGAGATATACCCGTCCTCGAGCATAGTAGGAGTAGATGGAATATATCATTTAAGTAAATTAATTATTTTACAAAACAGTATAGTTTATCCCTCTTCGGTAGGAATATATTATCAGTAGCAATCGTATTCGAGGTGTAGCGTTGTTGGCGGGAGAGAACTGTAGGCTATTAGTAGTGTTTATCATTTCAGTATTATTCCTTGCATCAACAGCTACGCATGGTATTGTTGTTGAGAATATGTTTATCGGGCATAAACCACCGCTTATACAGTCTGGTATAGTACTTGATGGTGATCCGGGTGATTGGCCCCAATTAAAGCCATTGCATCCGGCTGTCAGGCTTGACGGCGGTATTGACGACTGGTATACGGGGGCAAACCCGATTCCTTGGAACCGGGTTACTAGGGATAATGCTGTAACGGACTTGTCGAACCCTAATCGATTACTATACGTGTGGGATTATGGAAACGGTAATAAGTACACTTATTACCGTGGCGAATTCATATGGTTCGATGCATTAGGAGATCAGCGATCAGGGTATACGGGTAGGCTGGACGCGGATATATCGGAGATAAGGGTTACAAGTAATAACACGCATCTCCTGGTATTATTCAGAGTAGTAGACCTAGGAGTTCTTGGCGGGGGAGCTGTTAGTCCATCAATAGGGATCATTCTAGCCCTCGACACCGATATGAACTACCACAACGGGAATACCACGCTACTAGATGATAAGACTAGTGTACCGAACTACGCACCCTGGGATTACGAGGTATTAATCGACTTATCTAACCCCGCAGTAGCTAATAAGAAGGTCATCTATGGTGATGGTATACCTGTAGGTAGCGGGGGATCCCCCCTCGACATATACAATGCGACTGGGGCAGAAGTATCTACTAGTATGGATGCATTCATCGCTGATTCGGCTAATGACTGCGTAGAAGTAGCGTTAAGCTGGAGGGATATAGGCGTACTTAACCCCTGGAATGTTAGTAATGTAAGGCTCTACGCTGGGGTGTTCATAAGCGACGGGTATGGTAAGCCTCTAGTAAGCCTCAATAATAGTGATTTCATAGACGTGTTATCGGCTAAGAGCAGTGATGATGAACTAAGCGATGGCGTACTAGATTCATGGATTGATATAGGCTTTAATAGGCTTCCGGAACCAGTCTACTTCACCCATGAAGTCCTAGATGATAAGGGGTATATACAGTACTGGAGCGATTTAACCAATGATACAAGGACGGATTACATACCTAATGAAGCATTCGATACAGACATACTAACCGAGACTATATGGATAAACTCCTCTAGGCTAAACATACTCCTACACATTAAAGGTAATGTACGGCCAACCGGTAACGCTACACCATTTATAATCCTAGCTATAGATTCGACACCCCTAAACGAGAGTGATGGGGGAGGCCCGCTTATCACGGCTCCCCCGGGAAAGGGGGCTACGGATACTTATCTCGGCGGTAGGCTTGGACGGGAGGCAAACTATACCTCGCTAATATGGATCGATCCATTGCAGGATCAAGTGACCGTGGTAGTCCCTGGGGCGACGGTTAATTATGACGTATATACGGGCCCGAACTATATAGCGTATGATTATCACTTCATCGAAGTCAGTATTCCAACCACAGATCTCGGCGAGCTTAAACCTCCTTTCCGCGTTGAAACAGCTGTTTATGCATTAGCTAACCCTGGATCGCCGCTTGTTTCCTCGTCTCCAAGTATACAGCCTAACCAGATAATAGACCTAACCGGTGCAAACGCCTACGATACGCTATCACCCTACCCTACTTATGGTACGGGTGTTGATAACGGGTATGCTGTTAACGGGGAATTCTACGGTGATGTAGACGAGTACATCGATACTTTTATACCCGTCAAGATCGCTACTAGGCTCATCAACCCGGTCATCCAGTGGGTATCCTACGATAACGACACCTATATAGAGATCGGTGAGCCCGCCAGTGCTTATGCAACCCTACAATACTGGAACGGAACTGGTTGGTCACCGCTAAGCGGGGGAAACGTTACGTTCTATCTTGTTGGAAGCCTAATATACCTAGGATGGCGTCTAACGGATAGTAATGGTACTGCGTACATGGATCTGGATGATATAGCTAGGAATGCAAGCATATCTTCTGGAACTTATAGGTTAATGGTTAGGTATGAACCGCCTCTAGAATATGTTAAGGGATTGACTGGTACCGAGTTCTTCTACTCGAGCGCGGAGAATACATCTATCGGGAACTACACGATACTGAATAAGCCATTCATCGAGTCATTGCCCGAGCCTCAAATGCTTCCATTAACGCTGCTACTAGCTATGGTTGTCTTTACTCTTCTAAGGAGACATTACTCCGGCAGCCATGGCTGATCATGCAGTCGTGCAGGCTCCTGATCGCCTTACTGGCTTCCTCCATGCTTGGACTTTTTAGGAACTTGTCGAACTCCTCAAAACATTCACCACCGCAAACATTGATTATAGTGTCCTTCATAGAGTCAACGCGGCTAAGCAGACTGTCTATCCTCCAAGCAACAGCATACTCGCCCCGGTGCTCGCTGAGAGTTGCAAGTATAGCGACTAGCTCGGCTGACTCTCTCAACAAGCCGCAATACTTCTCTTCTCCCTCCAAGCCCTCACCACTCCCAGTATTTTTCCTTGGGGGTCTATGCCATACAATATAGTCTAGGAGGCTTATAAGTAGCCATAACACAGCGTATACTAGGTATTCATTCCTACCACTATAAAGATAGTAGCCTAGGCTTAGTAGTCCAGCTGCTAGTGTTGATATTGTAGCGGATAAGCCTAAGAGATAGTATTGTCTACTGCTAACCAATCAGCCTACCCCTACTATAATCGATTTTCCCGGCAGCGTTATCCATTATCCACTCTAGGGCTTTATCTATGGTTTCACCCAGTTTACCTATTTCGCCGGGTGAATAAATTATCCCGTTATTCGAGATCACGTACTCGGCGATGGGGTGATCGGAGTATACGATTACTGGTAAAACATTAGTCTTCGTTAAGGGGTTGTTCCTAATCTTATCATACTTGTAAACTACTAGATAAGACGGGTATCCCTCCTCGACGACACCACCATTTAATCCAAGGATCCTGTATCCATTAATAACTATCCTTGGATAAGCCCAGTATATGCTGAGCCTAGTATCCCAGTAGTTATGTCGGTATAATAGTATTAACTGTTTATACTCGTCAAGCATGTTGAACCGGTCGCCGCTAGATCCATCGGTGCCGATACTCGCAGTAATACCCCGGGAGAGCATTTCATATACGGGTGCAAAACCTGCTTCGGCAAGCCTCATACTAGACTGTGGGCAGAAGACGGCTCTAGCATTCTTCTCAGCAATATATTCTACTTCATGACTCATAACCCAGTTTAGATGTACTAGTATAGTTTTATCATCAAGCCAGTTCATCCTATACATGTACTCAACCGGCCAGTACCCGGTCTTTTTCCAAACCATGTATACTTCCCGCCTAGTCTCAGAGACATGTATATTCTTCAACAAGTTATTCCTGGAAGCGTATTCGAATAGTTTCGCTAGTGTTTCGAATTCGTAGAGGTATAGGCTGTGAATGTTAATTATTGGAATCGTGTTTTTGATCGCTCTTAGTTCTTCAAGGGTCTCACTTATAACTTTAATGTCTCTCGATGCTGGGCCGTTAGCCGTTATTAATCCGAGGCTACTGCATGCCTTAGCGGTTTCAACGGGGTAGTAGTACATGTCGATGAAGCCTACTACGCCATTCATAATCATCTCAATGCATCCCAGTAGGCTTGAATAATAGACTAGTTTTGGAGTAATAGTTTCTTCCTCGAGCTTCATAATCCTACCGATCCAGTCCCAGAAACCATGATCGGGCAGGCTTCCGCGGAGATAATACATTGCTACATGTGTATGTGCATTAATCCAAGCAGGTGCGACTATCCTTTTCCTCCCATCAATAACGTAGGCCCCCCTAGGCTTACTGCAAGACGTGCTGGGCCCGATGCACTTTATAACGCCATCCTCTACTAGTATGGATTCATCCGTTAACACGTTGAAGCTGTAATCATGCCTAGCTACTAATATGAAGGATGCATTGCTAATATATACTGGTTCATCCATCATTGATCAACGCATAACCACTATTTTAATCAGAGCAGCTTCATATTTATATATACTCAAGGATTTACGGGACATATAAACGGTGTCTAGTGTTGGCTGTTAAGCGGGAAGTACCGTCACCGACTATGAGGGAGTTCGCCCTATCAATGCTTGCACTATTACCCTCGAGGAACTATGTTATACAGGTATTGAGACTACTATATGAAACTGGGGGCATCGATATAGATACGTTTAGACAGGCTTACCGGGGAATAATCGATGACTACGTCGAGTCCTTCCTGTATAGTATAGGGGTAGTTGTTGAAAAGAATAAGGTTAGATTAAAGTATATGAGTCCCGGATGGATGCTTGCATCAATACTAGACACGGTATTCGATATCCTGGGAGACCCCGAGACCAGGGGGAGGGTTAGTGAAGCATCCGGCATAGACATTATTGACCCGGTTGAAGAATGGATCTTTGTCCGCCTAGACACTGTGTTAAAAGACCCTGCTCACGGCGAAAATGCTAAGGTTGTCCTGAAAAACCTCGCTTATAGGAATACGGTTACGGCGCAGGAACTAGTTGATCAGGGCTTGAATATCGGAGAAGCATATACGATAGGTGATATACTCAAATACCTCGGAATAGCTGAGCACATAGATGGGATTATCAGGCTCTCACCACTGATCATTGATCATAGGGAGAGGTTTGAAACAGTCCTTAAGAGGCTTGGAATAATTGAGTAGTGAAGCATTATTCGATAAAGTCGAAGTACCACTAATAGACTACGCGATAAATGATCCATTTAGGGTAAAGCTCGAGGAGATCCTCGTAGAGCCTATAATGGATTTAAGGATTGAGGCAGCACTACCACCAATAGTAATAGTTGAACCACCACTATTATCCGGGGAATTAGTAAGGCTATCAATTATCGAGGAGTTCTGGGAGAAGGGTATAAGCTTCGACGATATATTAACAGCTGTTCCCATGATTAATCGACAGTTAATAATTGTTTCAAAGAAGAAAATAGAGGTCTTGGAGAGGAAGCTAAAGTATCTTAGGAGAATAATAGTAACTGAGAAACCCCGTATTTACCGCGTCGAGATAAAACCTATACAGCGTAGAAACGTGCCGGATGATTTGAGGAATGCTTTCACTATTAAAATAAAAATAAGGAGGGAGCTAACCCCCGAGTCAAAAGAAATAATTGAGAATAGGTTAACTAAAGAGCTCCGCATTACTCGCCTCGTTAAACGCATGGAGATCGTCCGTGATTATCGGGCCTCACTGGAGTTAGAGCTTATTCTTTCTGAGATTGAGAGGCGCCTTGGTCTCCGAAGATTAGGCGGAAGACCTCCTCGGAGGGCGCGTTGATCACTATAGAGTCTTCTGATACTCTAACTACTAGTCCTTCCAACGGGTTCTTCGGTGGATCCGGTAGTTCCGGGTCCGGCTTAGACTTACCCATATAGATCCATTTTATACGGGAGCCCTTACCCTTCTTGTACTCAATCTTGTACCAGTAGCGGCCGTAGTAGTAGTACTTTATCTTCTGGTCGCCCTTCTTCTTAACCACTATGTGCACTGGCTTCAAGTAGTATCCTTTCTGCTTCGCGATGTTGTTGTAGTCGTATATCTGCACCAGATAGTCTGATAATACTAGGTTTATCCTCTTGAAGAGGTCTCCTGTGTTTTCATATATTCTTTTTAGGGACTGTTTTGGGG
>JALWZC010000051.1 GCA_027002875.1 Desulfurococcales archaeon | reverse complement strand
TAACAATATAGCCGATATGTAGGATATCGCTACTACTATATTTTAATGGTGAAAGTAATAAACCGAGAACTTTTTCAGCGTAGGGTGTTAGTTTTACAGCATTCTTGAAATCGGAGTAATTAAATCCTAGGAGTAAGAGGTTTTTAATTATTCTATACGGCTTTGATAAACGGCTACATGCTTTAATAACTGCTTGATCT
Source organism: Desulfurococcales archaeon (assembly GCA_027002875.1). Taxonomy (GTDB): domain Archaea; phylum Thermoproteota; class Thermoprotei_A; order Sulfolobales; family Desulfurococcaceae; genus WAON01. The sequence goes on along the minus strand of JALWZC010000051.1, from coordinate 6,255 downwards.
AGAGGCATTTTCTGGTTTATACTCGAGTATACCTCCTCTAATAGAATGCTGGCTTCATAATCTAAACGAAGAAGTCGCTGATAGCTAGTAAAAGCGATGAAAAATATGAGGAAATAAGCAATAATGAATATTGTAGATAAATTAATTGATCTAAAGAAGAAGGGTGCTATTATTAAAACAAGCAATGTTAACAAATCCAGTGAGGAGTTGTTAGGCCAAAAAGATCTTTGAGACAAATTATGCACGAACACATAACCAGCTAGTCCGAGTAATGTTAAAAGAATAGACACTAATTCGTATGGTATAGTTGAAAGGGGTAAATACATGTATACGATAAAGCCGAGGAGAAGTATCAACAGCCCCTCATATAGTGAGTCGACGTATGATAGTGTGTTGAATATGTCTGCATAGAGTTTTTGAATTACGTTTTTAAGCTCTGATTCAACGTAATGTTTTGTATCGTTAGTTGTAATCAACACTTCCGCATACCCCTTGAGGAAAAATGCAACCCTTTTACATGGGAGAGAATCTGATATTTTAACGAGGATCGTGTACGGATCACTGATAATCCTAGACATTGACGTATACAGCTTAACGATATAACTGTAAGGCTTCGGCAACAACGTTTTATCTCGAGACGCGTAATCTAATACTTCGTCGAGCCTAACACCATTAGCTTCAAAAACTAATAAGTTAGCGAGGAAGTCGACATAGCTATCAGTTAAATTCTTTCTTAACCTATAAGTAACTAGAAGCCCGGATCTATATATAAGGTAAACTATGAGTAATACACCGATTATTAATAGGAAAAACCAGGTATATGGAGGGGCATATATTTGAGGTAGAAAATTACTCATCACTTCTCTCAACGATATCCTCCTCACCAATATAATACTTTAACAATTCCTCAGCGAGAACATCGTACGAATACATCCCTCTATCAACAAGTTTTTGGAGAAACATAGTTCTACTGACAAGCTCCTGTACCAGTAGTTCCGGATCGAGAATTTGAGATAAACGAGTGGAAGCCTCTACTAATTGCATCGGATTACTGGTATCTACTAGTTCTTTAAATTCAACGTTATCATTAACTTCATAGATTTTCTTAATATACCTCTTACCTTTAACGTTCTCCATTTGAACAATAACCCATATATTTGATAGTAGCTTTTTAGGAATTGATATTGGTGGAGCCATTAATCGTTCAAGAACTGATTTAGCGTTTTCACCGTGCATTGTTGCGAGAATTCCATGCCCAAGTCTTGAAGCTTGAACTAGTAATCGAGCTTCTTTACCCCTAACTTCTCCCACGACTATGTAGTCCGCTCTCCTCCTTAAGCTAAACTTTAATAAATCATACATATCAATCCCCTGCTCACTCTTAGAAACCGTCGGCCTCTCGATCAATGGGTCCCACTTCCCGGTAGAACCCATTATCTCTGGCGTATCCTCTATTGTTACAACTCTTCTCGAGGGCGGTATTAGTGTTAGTAGTGCTTGTAGTAGTGTTGTTTTACCGCTACTCATCCCCCCTATGATCAATATAAATCCCTTCAATTCTAATATTAGCCATAAATACGCCGCTATTAACGGTGAAAGTGTCTGGTTATTGATTAATTCCGTTATAGTAATTATTCTGGGAGGCTTTTTCCTCAATACAAAACTTGATCCCTTCCTTGAAACCTCTCTTCCAAATGTTAATGAAACCCTTATACCCTCCGGTGTTAGTCCTTCTGCTACTGGATATGCTAGAGATAAGTGTTTACCAGCTCTCCTCGCTAGTGACAACACTATACGATCTATCTCTCTCGGTGTTAACTCTATATTCGTATCCATCCAGCCATACCATGCATAATCCCTATGTATAATTGATACGTATCTATCATCAGCTGCGCCAGCGATCTCTTCGATCTTTTGATCTATTATCAACGGATATAAAGCTCCGTAACCACTTGAAACCTTTAAGTAGTGATAAGTTATTTCTAATGGGTACCTGGAGTAGATCTCGTATAGCTCTGGATCGCCTATCTCCTCAATAGTTTTACCAATACAGTATTGAGATTCGCAACTGGGATTTTCCAAGTATATGTTTATAACCGCGTTAATAACCTGTGGATTCAGTAGGGGTTCGACCACGATATACTCATAATTATTCGCATGCTTGGAGATTATGATCTTAACAATATTTCTTACTGTGTATTCGTCGATAACTTCACCTGGCTTAACGCTACGAGGAGACGATTCCTCGAGGATGCTTTTTATCAGATCCCCTAGTATGTTGTTATCAACTATTTTATTAGACCGATCAGGTATATAGGATGGAAAATTTTTGAAAAAATTTATTATTTTCATATATATCAGTCCCTTTATGATTATTTTATTAGTTCAATTAAGACTGGCTCTGTTTCTTGGTCTCCATATATTGCTATAACGTAGTGTTTCTGAGACGTATCTAGTGGTTTATTTATTACAACGTTTACGCTCTTCGTAGTACCTGGATCAATTGTTACTGATATTGTTTGGGTTATGTTATCTGGTATGATCTCTAGTTTATCCACAGTTGCTGAAGCCGTACCTATATTTGTGAGTTTTACGTTAATTATCGTTCTATTACTGTCTACGAGCATTTTAGCCGATAACACTGTTATTGAAGCATAGTTTTGCGGACTGCTCAGTGTGTTCATCATATAGTTGTAAATTATCACTCCCCCGGCAACCGTTACTACTAAAAGTATAGCCGTTGCTACTAGTGGTGATACAGCTTTCAAATCCTTCCACCACGATAAGAAGTGGGTGATTTAACCAGTTGATTAATCAAATAGATTTAAATATTGAGAATGGGGAGTGTAGTGAAAGTATTATAGAAAATTCTCTAATAACCTATCCCCGCTGTTTTAAACATTATAAGGGGTATAATTATTCTAGGACAAGGTGTTACCGTTGACAGCGGCAGCAACTAGTGAGAGATACCAGGCTATTAGCCCGGCAGAGTTCTTCTATAAGTATAGGGAGATAGCTGGTTTCTCAAACCCAGCTAGAGCTCTATACCAGACAATTAGGGAACTTGTAGAAAACGCTTTAGACGCTACCGATGCCCACGGCATACTGCCTAATATTAAAATTGTTATTAGGAGAGCTGATGAAGTCAATAATTATTACAAGGTGATAGTAGAGGATAACGGTATAGGTATACCTCCCCACATCGTGCCGGAAGCTTTCGGCAGGGTACTGTTTAGCTCGAAGTATGTTCTAAGGCAAACCCGTGGAATGTTCGGCCTAGGAGCTAAAGTTGCAATACTCTATGGACAAATAACAACTGGTAGACCAGTAGAAATAATTACGAGTCAGCGAGGCTTAAAAAGGATCTATTATTTCAAGCTGAGAATAGACATCAACAAGAACGAACCAGAAATACTCGAGAGGGGAAGCTACCGGAAAAACAGGGATTGGGCAGGTACAATTGTATCTGTAACAGTTGAGGGTGACTGGTCTAAAGCTAGGCATAGAGTTAAAGAATATATCCTTCGAACTGCTGTAGTTACACCATATGCTAACATTGCATTTATCGACCCCGATGGCGAAATATTGTTCTTCAAAAGAACTATAGACAAGCTACCCCGCCCCCCGAGAGAAGTAAAACCACACCCTTACGGAATAGACCTAGAAGTAATGAAGAGGCTGAGAGACAATACTGATCATCCGACAATATACGACTTACTGATTAAGAGCTTTCAAAGCATCGGAGACGTAACAGCAAGGAAAATCCTCGAGCTAGCGGGTATAGAGCCGACTATAGACCCTAAGAAACTAAGTGATAAACAACTACTCAAACTAGTAAACACAATGAAACAATACAGTGAATACCGCCCACCAACATCGATAGCTTTATCACCGCTGGGATCAGAAGTAATCAAGGCCGGACTACAAAGAATTTACCAGCCAGAATTCGTAGAAGCAGTAACAAGAAGACCAGCAGCATATGAAGGTCATCCCTTTATCGTAGAAGCAGGAATAGCTTATGGAGGAAAAGTCCCCTTAAGCAATGAAAAATACCCCACATTACTTAGATATGCTAACAAGATACCACTACTATACGATGAAGGAAGCGATGTAATAACAAAGATCGTTAAGGAAGAGATCAACTGGGAAAACTACCACGTCCACTTCCCAGCACCAATCGTAGTACTAGTACACCTCTGTAGTACAAAAATACCGTTTAAAGGTGTTGGTAAGGAGAGCATAGCTGATGTAGACATTATACATAAAGAAATCAAACTAGCAATACTAGACGTAGCAAGAAAACTAAGAAACTATTTATCAGCTAAGATAAGGGAGGAGGAGAAGCGCAAGAAACTAGTTAACATAGCGAAATATATTCCGGAAATAACTAGAGCTCTAGGGATAATATTGAGGGAAGACAGTGTTCCAATAGATAAACTAACGGAGAAACTAGTAGAAACAGTTAGTCGTAGAACTGGTGTTCCAAAAGACGAAGTAATCAATATCATAGAGAATATTGAAATAGGTGTCTAGCCTTGAAAGACCCCGTTATCGACCATATAGATGTTATGGCTAGGAGAAAGAGTATTAAAATACTAAAAGAGAAGTTTGGACAATTAGCTAAAGACATATTGGAAGGCAAAAAACCAGTATTGATACTGCCTAAACGAGTACTAACAAACACTATCTACGATGTTAAGCGAAAACTCCTACTACTAGGTCCTGAAATGAAGCGTAGGAGTCTGCTCGATGTAAATGAGGCAAGAAAGTTTATGCAAACATTGTTGATGGCTTCAATAATCTACGAAGCACTAATAAACAATGAATACCCAACGATCCGTGACTTATACTACCGCGGAAAACATACGATAACATATAGAGACCCAAAGGGTAAAATACACCATGAAAATACATGGGATGAACAAAGAGAGTCAGATGCCGTAATTAGGGATATCGAAGTCCTACTAGGATTACTACGCGAGGAAATGCTCATACTATCAAAGGAGAAGGGAAAAGTAGTTGGGAACTTAGTAATCCGCAGCGGAGACGACGTAATCGATCTAAGCAAGATGGGGCACGGAGCATACGCGATAGAACCAACACCAGACCTAATAGAATTCAAAGACGTAGACGCAGAATTCGTCCTAGTCGTAGAGAAAGACGCGGTATTCCAACAACTACACAGATACGGCTTCTGGAAAAAATACCATGCAATACTAGTAACAAGCGCAGGACAACCCGACAGAGCCACGAGAAGATTCATCAGAAGACTAAACGATGAATTAAAACTACCAATATACATACTAACCGACAGTATCCCAGCAGACGAGGTCGTTATAGTAAAGGATCTCAAAAAGAATAAGGTCATGGTTGGACCTATTGAAGAAATTGTTGGAAAGTATTTTAACCCTAACAAAGAGAGAGAACGAATAACAGCACCACTAGCAGTACCATCCTTTAATCCCTTAACAGGAAGGATAGAATGGTTACCTATAGGATACGTGTATAGGCATAAGATAAGGGATAAAATACTAAGACTTAAAGTAAAGGGACGCGGCATCGTTAGAGTAACGAAAGGACACTCACTCTTCATCTATAGGAATGGGAAAATAATAGTAGAACCAGCTTATAATGTAAAACCCGGAGACCATATCGTTATTGCTGAAAAGCTTCCGAGACTAATAGATAAAAAAGATTATGCAGTAGTGAATGCAGCAAGACTACTACTCGAGAATAAGAACCTCTACGATAGTACTAGGTTTAAGCTAGAAAATACCCTATGGCTAGGTATGAGGGATAACACGGAAAGAAGACTTCGAGAAGCTTCCGACTACGATTTAGATAATACAGTATATGTAAGACTCTCACGTTCGAAAGCTAGAATACCTAATAAGATAGTAGTGGACGAAGAAATTGCGTGGTTATTCGGCTTATACATTGCCAAGGGGAGCAGAAGTAAGGATAGATACCTCTCCATTAATCTGGAAAAACACGAAGCTAAACTTGTAAGGAGAGTTATAGAAATACTTGAAAAAAGATTTAATATAACGCCCCTTATTAGAGGAGGTAAAGGTATAACAATACTAATATCGTCGAAAGTACTACGCCTAGTCTTCGAAGCACTCGGACTCACCGGAACAGCTAAAACGAAGAAGATACCTAGTATTATACTAAACTCTCCCACTTCCGTAAAAATATCGTTCATAAAAGGATTAATCGATGGAGACGGGCACATCGATAAATATGGAGATATAA